>JAIXVK010000599.1 GCA_027483085.1 Comamonadaceae bacterium
TGAAGCTGGCGTCCGTGTTCCGCAAGACATGTCGCTGGTCGGCTTAGACGATACCGAGTTGGCCCATTTCACCAGCCCCGCCCTCACCACCGTCGTGCAACCCAAGCACCGCATGGGTGTCATGGCGGTGGACATGCTGCTCGAGCGCATCCAAAGCAAGCGGGAGCAATCGCGGCAAGTCTTGTTGCAGCCAACGCTGGTGGTACGCGCTTCGTCCGGGCCGGCACCGCGCACCCCGCAGAAGGTGGCGTAATGCAGGTCGATATGCAAAGTGAGCCCCCGATCGTAGTCTGCCTGGGGAGCCTGAACATGGACATGTGTGTCGATGTGAGCGACGCGCCTGTGGCCGGTGAAACCGTCATGGCCCATGCGCTGCGCTACTCACCCGGGGGCAAGGGCGCCAACCAAGCCGTGGCGTGTGCCCGGCAAGGCGCCCGCGTGCGCATGGTCGGCAGCGTCGGCGCCGATGCCCACGGGCTCGCGCTCTTGGACAGTTTGCAAGCCGACGGCATCGATACCCTGGCAGTAGAGACCAACCCACACCAGCCCACAGGCGTGGCGATGGTGCTGGTGGAAGCCTCAGGGCAAAACCGCATTGTGGTGGCGGGTGGCGCCAACCAGGCGTTCCGCTGGAATGCTACGGGCCTTGCGCCTGTCTTGCGTGGCGCTTATGCCTTGGTGCTGCAGCTCGAGTCGCCGGTGCAGGAAGTGCTCAAGGCCGCCCAATGGGCGCGGGCCAGCGGTTGCCTGGTGGTGCTGAATCCCTCGCCGGTGCCAGAAGCGGTGCCCGGAGCCTTGTGGGCGCTGGTGGACCTGCTGGTACTCAACGAGAGCGAGGCGCTCGCCTTGTGCGGGCTGGAAGTAGGTGCCAGCCACGATGCCGCCGTGCAAGCCATTCGGCATTTCCAGCAGTGGGGTATCCGCCGGGTGGTGCTGACCTTGGGCGGCGCAGGCGCCATCGCTGCGGACGGTGACGCGGTGACCTACCACCCCGCAGCCCGGGTCTACGTGGTCGACACCACCGCAGCGGGCGATACATTTTTGGGCGCCTTGGTGGCCGCGTGGGCCAGGGGTCTGCCATTTGCGGATTGCGTGCACCAGGGCATGACTGCGGCCAGTTTGTGTGTACAAACCGCGGGCGCGCAAACATCCATCCCTAGCCGGGCTCAAACCGAGGTCGCTTTGACTGCGCCCCATTGGCAAAATTTATGAAACGAAGTGTGTTGTTGAATGCAGAGATCTCGATGCTGGTGGCCAGCATGGGACACGGTGACATGGTGGTCGTGGGCGATGCGGGCTTGCCGATTCCGACAGGACCAGGCGCGCCCCAGCGGATTGATTTAGCCTTGTGCCCCGGCGTCCCCTCGCTGGACCAAACGCTGACCGCAGTCTTGTCGGAGCTGCAGGTGGAGCACGCCTATATCGCCCACGAAGCCTTGCAGGGTGACGACAAAGCGCTGCCTGCTTGGTGCGCAAACCGTACCGGATTTGATATCCAAACCATCAGCCATGCCGAACTGAAAGCGCTCTGCCAGCGTGCACGCGCGGTCATTCGCACCGGGGAATGCACGCCCTACGCCAACATGGTGCTGGTGTCGGGCGTGACTTTTTAGCGCACTACAGGCCCGGCCTCAGGCCGCTCCGATATTCGGAATCAAGCCACCCACGGGCTGACCATTCTTCAGTGCTGCGGTAAACGCCAGCATGCGGTCAATCGGCAAACGGGCACGGTCAATCAGTTTGTGATCCACATGGACTTCATTCAGGCCATGCTCCAACACGCGCGCGACGCCGGCCAAGCCATTCATGGCCATCCAGGGGCAATGCGCGCAGCTTTTGCAGGTAGCGCTGTTGCCGGCGGTGGGGGCTTCGATGAAGGTCTTGCCGGGGTTGAGCGTGCGCAGCTTGTGCAGCATGCCGTTGTCAGTAGCCACGATGAAGGTGTCGGCATCCAGCGTCTGCGCGGCCTTGAGGATGGCGCTGGTTGAGCCCACGGCGTGGGCAAGAGCCACCACGTCTTGGGGCGACTCGGGGTGCACCAGCACTTTGGCTTTCGGGTGCTCTTGGATCAGCGCTTCCAGTTCAAAGGCCTTGAACTCGTCGTGCACGATGCAGGCGCCTTCCCAGAACACCATGTCAGCGCCGGTTTCGCGCTGGATGTAGCCACCCAAGTGTTTGTCGGGCGCCCACAGAATCTTCTGGCCCTTGTCTTTGAGCGCTTTCACGATGTCCAGCGCGCAGCTGCTGGTCACCAGCCAATCGGCACGCGCCTTTACGGCAGCGCTGGTGTTGGCGTAGACCACCACAGTGCGGTCGGGGTGGGCGTCGCAAAAGGCGTTGAATTCACTAATGGGGCAGCCCAAGTCCAGCGAGCAGGTGGCATCCAAGTCGGGCATGAGCACCGTCTTGTGCGGCGACAAAATTTTGCTGGTCTCACCCATGAACTTCACGCCTGACACCACCAGCGTTTGCGCGCTGTGGTCGCGGCCAAAGCGCGCCATCTCTAGCGAATCGCTCACCAAGCCGCCGGTTTCTTCGGCCAGATCCTGCAAATCAGGGTGCACGTAATAGTGCGACACCATGACTGCGTTCTTTTCTTTCAGCAGCCGCTTGATCTTGTCTTTGAGCGCGGTGCGCTCCATCGGGGTGGGCTCCACAGGCACACGGGCCCAGGCATGCTTGGTGGAGCAAGCCGGCTGCTCGTACTCCACGTCGATCACATCACTGGCGCTCATCACAGGTCCTCAAATCGCATGGAGAAGTCGGTGGCCTTGACGTCTTTGGTCAGCGCGCCGATGGAGATGCGGTCCACACCGGTAGAGGCAATCGCCCGCACCGTGTCGAGGTTCACACCGCCGGACACTTCCAGAATCGCCCGTCCGGCATTGATGGCTACCGCCTGCATCAACTGAGCCAGCGTCATGTTGTCCAGCAGCACCATCTTTGCGCCGCAGTCCAGCGCTTCGCGCAGTTGCTCCAGCGTCTCGACCTCCACCTCAATGAACTTGGCAGTGGCGGCGAACTGGATGGCGCGTTGCAGGGCTGCGGTCACCCCACCAGCGGCGGCGATGTGGTTTTCTTTGATGAGCACTGCGTCGTGCAGGCCGATGCGGTGGTTGGTACCGCCACCCGTTTTAACGGCGTATTTCTGCGCCAAGCGCAGGCCAGGAATGGTCTTGCGGGTGTCCACGATGGCAGCACGGTTACCGGGCACTTCGTTCACCGCCGCCACAAAGGTAGCGGTTTTGGTGGCCACTGCGCTCAGCAGCTGTAAAAAGTTCAGCGCGGTGCGCTCAGCCGTCAGCAAGGCTTGGGCGTTGCCCTCAATCTCCAGCAACACTTGGTCTTGCTGGCAGCGCTGTCCTTCGCGCACATGCCAGATGAGGGCGGCCGACGGATCCAGGGCCCGCACGGCTGCATTGGCCCAGGGCTCGCCGCAAATAACAGCCGACTCGCGGGCCAGCACCCGCGCTCGGGCACGGCGGGTGGGGTCAATCAAAGAGGCGGTCAGGTCGCCGGCGCCCACGTCTTCAGACAA
>JAIXVK010000136.1 GCA_027483085.1 Comamonadaceae bacterium
GACGAGCTTGATGTCGTCGGGGCTGGGGTTGATCTGGGTCATTTTGCCGGGGCGGCCGTGCTCGCAGCTGGGGTCGCCGCGGTTGCAAGCGAGCCCGTCTGCAGTCTCGCGTTCACTGGCATTCCAGATGTTGGTTTCCAGCCTTGCGAGCTCTTTTCTCAGGAGCGCTTTCAGGTCAGAGGGCAGTGCATTCCAGGCCGTCGTATTGGCACCGAAAACGGCTAGTCCCCAGGTAAACGGCAGGTTGTACATGTGGCTGGTGATCTCATGCAGGCCGATGGTGTTGCCCGACATGGTGCCGGTGATGGCGCATTCGGTGTTGCCGGATTGCAAGTGCGCCAGCATTTGCCCGAAGCCTACCAAAACCGGCACGCCCCCCAAGCCTTGGATCAGGTCTGCCTGGCTGGGCGAGGAGACGCGGATACGCCGCTTTTCCAACTCGCGGAGGCTGGCCAAGGGCTTTTTGCAGAACAAGATTTGGGCCGGATAGGTGTAAATCGCCAGGACTTCGATGCCGTGTTTTTCGCGCAATGTTTTTTGCAGCAAGGGGCGGAAACTCGCCACATGCCGCTTCAGACTGGCCATGTCCGGATTCAGTCCCGACAGATCCATCGCGCCGAACATGGGGTGTTGTGCCGAGGCGGCACTGAGCAGCGCGGTGCCGAAGGGAATGACCCCCAGCGACATCAAGCGCAGCATTTCCTCAGCAGGAATGCCTGAGCGGTCGAAGGGTGCAATTTCAGCGCTGTACTTGCCGCCGCTCAGGCGCGCCAGTTCTTGCGACCAAAACGGCTCTTCGTGTTGAACGTATTGGTTTACGCCGGCCAGCCCGCCGACGATCCTGAGCTTGAGCGGGGTAGATGCATGAGTGGTCACAGGCAAAAAGGCCCATGCCAGCCCGAGGCAGGCCAAGACGGCCTGGCCCAGCACCCGTGCGGCGCGGTGGCACAACTCAGCGTGTAGCGTCAAGGGTGTACTCCTTCAATTCAGTCGAGGCAAGGTGACACCGGAGCGGCTTTGTGTGAGCTTCCATTATGGGGCAGGGAGTTGTATCGCCATGTCTGCCATGAGTGCCTCCGGCGGCACCGGCCTGCCGAAAAAATAGCCCTGGAAAGCATCGCACTGCATGGCCGCCAATGCGTCTCTTTGTTCCGGGGTTTCCACGCCCTCGGCAATGACGGTCAGGCCCAGGCTGTGGCCGAGTGCCACCACGGTGCGGGCGATCACCGCGTCGCTCGGGTCAGTGAGCACATCCCGCACAAACGACTTGTCGATCTTGAGTTGGGACAGTGGCAAGCGCTTCAGGTAAGAAAGTGACGAGTAGCCGGTGCCGAAATCATCCAGCGAAAAGTTCACACCCAGTGCCTTGATGTCCATCATCTTGGTGATGATGCCCTCCACATCATTGGCCAGCATACTTTCTGTCAACTCCAGTTTCAGTTGGGTGGCGGGTGCTTGGCTGTGGAGCAAGGCCTTCTTCACGCTTTCTACAAAACCGGGTTGGGCCAGTTGTGCCGCGCTCACGTTGACGGCCAGGGTCCAGTGGGCCGTGGCGGTGTTGCGGCTCCATGCCGCCAGCTGCTGGCACGCAGAGTCCAACACCCAGTAACCCAGGGGCAAGATCATGCCGGTTTCCTCGGCCAAGGGAATGAAGTGCGCCGGCGACACCAAACCCCTGACCCGGTGGTTCCAGCGCACCAAGGCTTCTGCGCCGGTGCAGTGGCCGCGGGCGTCGATTTGGACTTGGTAATGCAGCACAAATTCGTTCCGCTCGATACCGACTTTGATCTCCTGCGCCATCGCCGCATGGGTCGCGGCGGCGGCTTGCATCACCGGGTCGAAGAAGCGTGCTGTGTTTCTGCCGGCCGACTTGGCCTGGTACATGGCAACGTCTGCTTTCTTGAGCAGCTCGTCGATCGTTTCGTGGTCTTCGAAAAACACCACGATCCCGATGCTGGGCGTGCTGTTGTGCAGGTGTCCGCGCATGCGGTAGGGTTGCGCCAGCAAATCCAGGATCTTGTGCGCCACAAACTCGGCATGGCTCGCCGCCTCGTTGGGGTTGGGGCTCAAGTCCTCCAGCAACACCACAAATTCATCGCCTCCGAGGCGCGCCACGCTGTCGCCCTCGCGGATACACATGCGCAAGCGGGTCGCTACTTGTTGCAACAGCTCATCGCCCACGTCATGGCCCAAGGTGTCGTTGAGCAGCTTGAAATGGTCAAGGTCCAGAAACATCAGCGCCCCATGGCGTCCGTGGCGTGCGCTGTTGATCATGGCTTGCCGGACCCGGTCCATCAGTAGGCGTCGGTTGGGCAGGTTGGTCAAGGGGTCATAAAACGCCAGTCGCCGGATTTCTTCTTCGTCGTGGCGTTGTTGGGTAATGTCCCTCAGCGTCACCACAAAGGTTTCGGGTTCTGAAAATGGAATCTTCGAGGCCGACAGGCTGATAGGCCGCAACTCGCCCCCCTTGTCGAGCCCGCCCACTTCAAAGTTGCCGCCTTGCGCGCTTTCTGCCGCATGCAGCAGCTCGAGGTGCCCCTGCCCATCCGCCGGCAGCGTTGTGCCCAAAAGATCGTTCAGGTGCTGCGGTTGCTCCGTCACCGCATCCAACCCCATCATGCGGCACGCAGCGTTGTTAAAGGTGTGAACCTTTCCTGTGCGGTCCACGGTGACCAGCCCGTCTACCATGCTGTCCAGAATAGCTTGCCGGTACAGGCCAGCAGCCACCAGCGCGCGCTGGTCCCGCTGGATTTTTCGTTCGTTTTTATCGCTCTCGATCGCCAGGCTCAACAAATAAGCACTGCGTCGCGACGCTTGCAGCTCACTGGCCGTCGGAACGCGGGTCTCCCGGTAATAGTTCGCAAAAGTGCCGAGCACCCGGCCCTTGGTCGAGCGAATCGGCATGGACCAGCAGGCCCTCAGCTGATGCTTCGCGGCCAGTTCCCGGTAGTCGGTCCAGAGCGGGTCGTTGGCTATATCGGACACCACCACTTCTTCACCGATGAACGCTGCAGTGCCACAAGACCCGGTGCGGGGACCAATAGGGGTGCCATGGATGGCTTGGTTGTATTCGACCGGCAGGCTGGGCGCTGCGCCATGCAGCAGATGCCGCTCTTCCTCATCCATCAGCAATACCGACCCGATAGCGCCCGGAAAGATGTGCTCGAACCGCGCAATAAATTCCGACATGATGTCCACCAGCGGCACGCTGGAGGCCAGCATCTCCAGCAGGCTTCTCTCGGCCGCGTTTTGCTGCTGCAACTGGTGCTGCTCGGTGACGTCGATGCTGGTGCCCACCACAAAGGCGGGCTTGCCGGCGGGGTCAAATACCGGCGTCAGCGTTGTTTGGATATGCCGCGCAGAGAACTCGCTTTCCAGCTTGAACAAGTCCTCTTGGGTGATGGTTCGCCCTTGCTGAAAGGCCTGCTGGTCTTGCTCGGTAAAGAACCGGATTTGCTCCGCGTTAAACCCGGTTTGCGGGTTCCCGTTGCCTGTCGGGGCGCCCAGCTGGGTCTGCCACGCCTTGTTGACGTAAATCAGCTCTCCAACGGCGT
The DNA here is from genome assembly GCA_027483085.1 of Comamonadaceae bacterium. Taxonomy (GTDB): domain Bacteria; phylum Pseudomonadota; class Gammaproteobacteria; order Burkholderiales; family Burkholderiaceae_C; genus Allorhodoferax. The sequence continues at coordinate 3,555 of JAIXVK010000136.1, forward strand.
TCTTGATGAACACCGGCTGTGGGATGGCATGCAGCAGAGCTAACAGCGCATCGTGATCCAGCGTCGCGAGTTTGGAGAAAGGCATATCTTCCAAATCATGGTGGTTTGCATCCCTATGGTAGCTGGAATACTTGGATGGCCCGGGCAACGGACGCGGTGCTGTCTGTGAGCCCGTCCGCGGAGGCGGCAGACTCTTCGGCCAAGGCGGCATTTTGTTGGGTCACGGTGTCCAGCTGGGTCACCGCCTCGTTGACTTGAGCTATCCCGATGGCCTGCTCCTTGGCGGCATTGGTGATCATGTTGATGAGGTTGCCCACTTCCTGGACCTGGGCCACCACATGGTCGATGGTTTCGCCGGCGCTGCGCATCTGGTTGGAGCCTTCAGAAATCTGCTCGGACGACTGGGCAATCAGCTCCCGGATTTCTTTGGCGGCTGTCGCGCTGCGCTGGGCCAATGCCCGCACTTCGCTGGCCACCACCGCAAAGCCCCGGCCTTGCTCACCCGCACGGGCCGCCTCAACGGCAGCGTTCAGCGCAAGGATGTTGGTTTGGAAGGCAATCCCCTCGATCACGCCAATGATGTCGCGCATTTTGCTGGAGGAGCGGTCGATCTCTTCCATAGACTGAATCACCTGGTGAACCACCTCGCCGCCGTTGGATGCGGCTTGGGTGCTGCGCGCGCTTTGCTCGGCCACACGGCTGGCGGTGTCTGCAGTTTGTTTGACCGTGCTGGAGAGCTCTTCCATCGAAGCCGCGGTTTCTTCCAGGCTGCTGGCCTGGGATTCAGTGCGCCCTGACAAATCCATGCTGCCCGATGCAATCTCGCTGGCAGATTTGGTCAGGATGTCGACCTCTTCACGCACATCCCCCACCACCGCGCGCAGGTTGATCTGGATCTGGCGCAGCGCACCAATCATGTCGCCCAAGGGCGGCGGGTAGTCGCCATTGACGGAGCTGCGCAGGTTGCAACCGGCAAGGTCATAGGCAAATTGTTGAGCCGCTCCCATTCCTGCGGACAGGCGCACCGTAAACCAGGTGATTACACCAGCAGCCCCTAGGATCAACGAGGCCAACTGGGCCCAGAACTGTGTGCTGCCTTGCAGACCCAGGAAATCCGGAACCATACCAATGCACACCATCCCGACAAGCGCCAGGCCCAGGCGGGTGGTCAAATTCATCCGGCCCAAGGCACCGGCCCAACCCCTGATTCCACGGTAGCGGACGTGTCCGCCCCGCAAATAGACGGTGGACTTTCCGGACTTTTCTTCATCCCGCAACTGCGCGTAAAGGGCCTCGGC
>JAIXVK010000498.1 GCA_027483085.1 Comamonadaceae bacterium
ACCGGGTCAAAGGTCTCCAGCACCAGCCCGCGGTACATCAGCGCCAAGGCCAGCACACTGACAGTGGCCACACCCGCCACCAGCAGCAGGCCACTGTTGTCCACGCCCAGTGCACTGCCAAACAAAATGTGCAGCAGGTCGAGCTGGGTGCCATGGCCCGCAATCAGCGTCACCCCGAGGGCAAGTGCCACCAGATAGATGGCGGCGAGGCTGGCGTCTTCTTTCAAGGTGGTGAAGCGGCTGACCGCACCGGCAAGCCCTGCCACCACCATGCCCGCCAGCACGCCACCCAGCGCCATGGCGGTGAGCGAGAGTCCGCTCACCATGAAGCCGATGGCCACACCGGGCAGCACCGCATGGCTGAGCGCGTCGCCCAAAAGGCTCATGCGCCGCAGCGTCAAAAACACGCCCAAGGGCGCGGCGCTTAGTGACAGCGCCAGTGTCGCCACCAGCGCGCGGCGCATGAAGGCGAATTCTGAAAAAGGGGAAATCAAGGCCTCCCACACCGGGCCCAGCAACAAGTCCATGGGCATCCTTAAGGGGTGGTGGTGGCGAGTCGCCGGGCCAGCAGGGTGTCGAAGTCCAGGCCGTTGACTTCACCGTCAATGGCGCAGATGGCGGCCGTCTCGTCCCAGGCCTCCGCCATAGCGCGGGCGCGCTGCAGGTTGGCGTCTGTCAGCACATCGGCTGTGGCACCCCAGGCGATGCACTCGCGTGCCAGCAACAGGGTTTGGGGAAAGTGCTCCTGCACCTGCGCGTCGTCGTGCAGCACGGCCACCACGGTGCGGCCTTGGCGGTGCCACTGTTGCACCAATGTCAGCAGACCGGCGGTGGTTTTGCTATCCACCGCGTTGAAGGGTTCGTCCAGCAGAATCAGGTCGGCGTCCTGCACCAGCAAGCGGGCAAACAGGGTGCGCTGCAACTGCCCGCTGGAGAGCGTGCCCACCGACCGGCGCTCAAAGCCTTGCAGGCCCACCGCCTCCAGCGCAGCATCCACCCGCGCCAGCATGGCCGGTGTGGCGCTACCGAAGGCACCGGTCTGCGCCCACAGGCCCATGAGCACGCAGTCACGCACATTCAGCGGGAAGCTGCGGTCCAGCTCGCTGTGCTGGGGCAGGTAGGCCAGGCGCAAGCCCGGTGCGCGGGTGATGTGCCCGTGTGGCTCGGTCTTGACCAGCCCGGCCAGGCTTTTGAGCAGGGTGCTTTTGCCGGCACCGTTGGGCCCGATCACCGCAGTGAGAGAGCCGCGCGCAAAGTGACCGCTCACATGGTGCAGAGCCGGGTGGCGGCGGTAGCTCACGGTGAGGTTGTGCAGCTCGATGGCCGCAGCGCCGGCCAACCGCGTGTTGTCAGGCGCGTGGGTAGGCGCGTTCATAGCGGGGCGGCCTCTAGGCAAGCCCACCACACGCCCAGCCACAAGAGGGCCAGTGCCGGCAGGATCCACAGCACACGTTGCCATGCGGGCAGAGCCAGGACGCTGGTGCGCTGGCGGCGGGGTTCAGGCAGGTTCACGAAAATGGCTCATAATGCAACTCGATTGCGATATAGTCTAACGCAACTTGGTTGCATTTATTAATTAATGCAACTGAATTGCATTTTTAGGATGGTTCCATGGCTTCAGTCCAACCCCCCGTGACCCCGGTGCTCGAGGGTGACAACCCGATCGACGCACTGCTCTCCGCCCACGGCCTGCGCCGTACGGCGGCTGCGCGCCGCGTCCTGGGCTGGTTGTTGGCCCACCCCGAGACCAGTTACACCCACGCGCAGTTGCAGGAGTCTTTGGCGGGCGACCACGCTGAGCCGCTGGACCGCGTCACCCTCTACCGCCTGATCGACCGCCTGACCCAAGTGGGCCTGCTCTTGTGCCGGGTGGACAGCCAGCGGGTGCGCCGCTACCAGGCCATGCCCGCCAGCGTGCACGCCACCCCCCACTTTGAGTGCCAGACCTGTCACCGCGACAGCCCGCTGGCCGGCGCCTTGCACGCGGTGGACTTGGAAAAGGCGGCGCAAACTGCCATCGAATCCTTGCGCGCATTGGGTTACACCGACATGCACCTCGACTTTGCGGTGCGCGGCGTCTGCGCAGATTGCGCCACAGGCACCGCGCCCAGCGGCATGGCCAACGGAGGTCCGGCGGCATGATCCAGACACGGGGCCTCTGCTACCGCTACCCTGGTGGCGGTGAGTTGCGTTTTCCGGATGTAGATGTGCCCCACGGCGCGGTGCTGCTGCTCAGCGGCCCGTCGGGTAGCGGCAAGTCCACTTGGTTGGCTCTGGTGGCTGCCCTGGTGGCGCCTTCGGCGGGCACGCTGCATGTGGCAGATCAAGCCATGGGCGACTTGCGCGGTGCCACTGCGGATGCCTGGCGGGCGGCCCACATCGGCTTTTTGCCGCAAAAGCTGCATTTGAGCGCAGCGCTCACGGTGCAGCAAAACCTGGCCATGGCCCAATGGGCGGCCGGTCGGGCGGAGGACAAAGCCCGCATCCACGCCACCCTGCAGGCCTTGGGCGTGGCCGAGTTGGCCGGCCGCTTGCCCCACCAGCTGTCTGGCGGGCAAGCACAGCGGGTCGCCCTGGCTCGCGCGGTGTTGCTCAAACCCCGGGTAGTGCTCGCCGACGAGCCCACCGCCAGCCTGGATGACGAAGCCGCCGCCCAAGCGGTGCAGCTCTTGCACACCACGGCGCAGCAGCACGGCGCCACCCTGGTGATTGCCACCCACGATGCGCGGGTGGCCAGCCTGCTTTCAGCGCCGGAGGCCGGTGGTTGGGGTCAAATCGGCTTCTCGCGCTTGTCTTTGGCGCGCGAGCAGCTATCAAAATCATAGCGACATGACGACACTTTTCTTTGCGTGGCGCTACCTGTGGTCCCGGCCTTTGGGGGCGGCGCTCAATCTCTTGCTGCTCAGTCTGGGGCTGGCATCCATCACGTTTTTGCTGCTGGTAGGGGCGCAACTCAGCAAAGCCTTTGAGCGCGATTTGGCGGGTATCGATGTGGTGGTGGGCGCCAAGGGCAGCCCGATGCAGCTCATCCTTTCCGGGGTCTTGCACCTCGATGTACCACCCGGCAATGTGCCGATCAAGGCGGTGCAAGAGTTGGCCCGCAACCCGCTGGTGGAGCAAGTGATTCCGATCAGCCTGGGCGACAACTTCGGCGGTTACCGGATCGTGGGCACCTCGCTTGACTATCCGGCCCACTACGACGCCCAGCTCACGCAAGGCCGCTTGTGGACCGCGCCCATGGAGGCAGTGCTGGGTGCTACCGCTGCCAAAGCCATGGGCATTCAGGTCGGGCAGACCTTTGTGGGCACCCACGGTCTGGGCGCCGGCGGGCATCCGCATGGCGACAGTGTTTACACCGTAGTCGGCATTCTGGCGCCCGGTGGCAGCGTGCTGGACCGGTTGATCCTGACCGATACGGCCTCCGTCTGGAAGGTGCATGAGGACTACACCGCCGTGGACGAGGACGACCGCCGCGTCATGGAAGACGAGCGCGAGATCACCATGGCCCTGATCCGCTACAGCACGCCCATGGCGGCAGTGAGCTTTCCGCGCTTTGTGAACAGCACTACCGATATGCAGGCCGCTGCCCCGGCGCTGGAGATCACGCGCTTGCTCAGCATGTTGGGCTTGGGCACCGATGTGCTGCGCGCCTTTGCCGGGGTGCTGCTGCTGACCGCGGGCCTGAGCGTGTTTATTGCGCTGTGGAGTGCGGTGCGCGAGCGGCGCACCGACCTTGCCTTGCTGCGCATGCTGGGTGCGCCGCCTGCCAAAGTGGCTGCCTTGCTGCTGTGCGAGGCCCTGTGGCTGGGCTTGCTCGCAGCGGTGCTGGGTGTATTGCTGGGCCAGGGTTTTGCGCAGGCGCTGGCTTTGTTTTTGAGCCTGGACCATTCGCTGTTGATCGGCGGCATGGTGTGGCCGGCCGGTTTGTGGGTGGTGCCCGCACTGGCCTTGGTGGTGTCTTTGGCCTCGGCTTTGCTACCCACGGTGGCAGCCTACCGGGTGAGCGTGTTGCGCCTGCTGCAGAGCCACTGACCCTGTATTGATTTTTACCACTCTCTGTTTATGAAATTTATGAAAAAAAGTCTTCTAGCCGCCGTATTGCTTGCGCAAGCAGCTATGTTTTCCGTAGCAGCCGAATCCGACAAAGAAACCCGCGAGGACATCGCCAAGCACCGTGCCATGGCCGCTGCCCACGAGTCTGCTGCCAAGTGCCGCGAGGCCGGCAAAGGCGAAGCGGTGTGCAACAAGGAACTGCAAACCGCCTGCAAGGGCATTGCCATCGGCAAGTTCTGCGGCATGAAGCACGAGCACTGAGCGAGCCCATGCCCATGGCCCCCGGCGGTGGGGGCTTTTTGCCGGCCCACTAAACTGTAGGCCTCTCCCGAGGTGTTTTATGCGCGTTGACTCTGTTTTCTCTGGCCGCCGTCGTTTGGCATTGGTGTGTGCCGCTGTCGTGTGGGCGGCTCCGGCCTTGGCCCAGCTCAGTTCTCCGATGCCGGGTGTGCCGGGCGTGCCTGCCGGCACTGGCGCGGGCGTACATGGCGCCAACAGCCCGTTTGCGCCGCTCAAAGAGCGGGCCGATGTGCTGCCCTGGTCGGTGCTGACAGCTGTCAAAACCAAAACCGAAAAGAACCGCTTGTTGCCGGTGTTCACGGCAGACATCCAGGCGCTGCATAAAAAAACCCAGCGGATTCAGGGTTTCATGATGCCGCTGGAGCCCGGTGAAAAGCAAAAACACTTTCTCATCAGCTCGGTGCCCTTGACCTGCTCGTTTTGCGTGGCCGGTGGCCCTGAGAGCATGATCGAGGTCAAGACGAAAACCGCCGTCAAATATTCGATGGAAGCTGTCGTGGTGGAGGGCCAGTTCGCGGTGCTCAACGACGACCCCTATGGCCTGTACTACCGCATGACAGACGCTGTGGCTGTGAAATAGCCCCAGCAGGATGCCACTCGACAACCCCGTACTCTCTTCCCTGCTGCCGGTCGTCCTGCTGATTGTGGTGGGCTACCTGAGTGGCAGATTCAATGTCATCCGCCAGGAGGCGGTGCGCGACCTGAGCAATCTGGTCTTTTTGGTACTGATCCAGGCGCTGCTGTTTCGCACCATGTGCGCTGTGGATGTGGCGCATCTCGATTTCAGTGCCCTGTCGATCTACCTGGCTACAGCGGCTGGCTTGTTTTTTGTGCTGCTGGTGGCGCAGGGCGGTAGTAGCCGCGCGGCGGTGCTGGCGCTCTCCGGCATTTTCAGCAATACCGCCACGATTGGTATTCCGCTCATTGGCCTGGCCTATGGCAAAGAGGCGCTGGTGGTGCTATTCACCCTGATCTCGATGCACTCGCTGGTGCTGCTGACCATGACCACCGTGGTGCTGGAGCTGTGCAGCGCCCGCGAGCAGGCCCATGCCGGGCACACCCGGAGCGGCCACTTGCGCACCATCGGCCTGGCGGTGCGCAACGCCATCTTTCACCCGGTGCCCATGCCCATCATTGCCGGCTTGTTGTTTGCGCAAACCGGCTGGGTGCTGCCCGAGGTGGTAGACCGCCCGCTGCAACTGCTGGCCAATGCCTTCAGCCCGGTGGCGCTGGTGCTGATGGGGGTGACACTGGCCAAAACGTCCATTGGCCAGCACCTGCGGGCTGCGCTCGTGATCTCCAGCATCAAGAACCTGCTGCACCCCTTGCTGATGACTTTGTTGGGTTATGCCGCCGGCCTGCGCGGTATCACCTTGACGGTGCTGGTGATGACCGCCGCCTTGCCGATCGGCGCCAACGTGTTTTTGTTTGCCCAGCGCTACCAGAAGGCGGAAGAGCTGGTCACCGCCAGCGTGGTGGTGTCCACCGTGATGGCGCTGTTTACCGTGTCACTGGTGATGTACCTGCTGCCCTTGTGGGTTGGCTGAGTCGTATGAAGGGGTGTTTGTGACGTTGAATCGGGTCCGCATATTCTGGAAAGTCGCCTTCTCGGCCCTAGTGGTCTTGACGACTGTCATGTCCCTGATGCCCAACGAGCAGGTGCCCTCGAGCCTGGTGTTTTGGGACAAGGCGCAGCACACCCTGGGCTTTGCGGCACTCGTAGTGCTGGGCTTGCTGGCCTACCCTTTGGCTGTGCCGCGTGTGCTGGCAGGTTTGTTGCTGTTCGGTGCAGGCATTGAATGCGCACAGGCTTTGACCGGTTGGCGCCAAGGCGATTGGATGGACTGGCTGGCTGATGCTGTTGGCATCGCCCTGGGGACCGCCGCCGTGGCGGTGTGGGCGCGCTTGCGCGGCCGGTCACTTTTTGCAGGAAATTCCGAGACATGAACCTCAAGCTGAAACACCCCCTGCGCACTCTGCTCACCGGGGCGCTGGCGCTCTTGCCTTTGGCCGCAACCTTGCTCTTGCTCTCGTGGTTGTTGAGCCTGCTCGCGGTGTGGCTCGGGCCGGGGAGCGCGTTCGGGCAAATGCTCACCGGCATTGGCCTGGGGCTGACCGAGTCCGAGATCATCGGCTACCTGCTGGGCTTATTGCTGGTGGTGGTGCTGGTCTACGCGTTTGGCTTGATGGTGGAGCGGGGTCTGGAGCAGGGCGCTGCCAGACTGCTGGAAACGCTTTTGCAACGCATTCCCGTGGTCCGCACCGTGTACGACGTGGTGCAAAAGCTGGTTGGTTTGCTGGGCCGCAAAGAGGGGGCAGAGCTGCAGTCGCTGTCCCCGGTGTGGCTGTATTTCGGCGGCAAGCCACAGCCGGACGGTGCTAGTGCCACTACTGCTGCCAGAGTTGGTAAGCAGGGGACCGCGGTGCTCGGTTTCCTGTCAACGCCGCAGGCGGTCATGATTGGCGGCGTGCCTTATCTGGGGGTGCTGGTGCCTACGGCACCGGTTCCAGTGGGGGGTGGCTTGCTGTATGTGCCACCCGACTGGGTGGAACCTGCGGAGATCGGCATGGAGGCCGTTACCAGCATTTATGTCTCCATGGGCGTGACCTCTGACCAGTACCTACCCAAATCGGCACCTTGAGGAGCAGGGGTCTAAGCCCCGTGCGCGCTAGGGCGCCAGTCGCTCGCGCAACCAGGCGCCGTCTGTACCCTGGCTGTAACGCAGCCGGTCATGCAAGCGGCTTTTGCGGCCTTGCCAGAACTCCCACTGGTCCGGCTTGAGGCGGTAGCCGCCCCAGTGTGGCGGGCGCGGTGGCTGCAGCAGAAATTGAGCGGCGTATTTGGCCGCGTTGGTTACCAGCACCGTGCGGCCGGGAATGACCTCGCTTTGCGGGGAGGCCCATGCGCCGATGCGCGAGTCCAGCGGGCGGCTGTGGAAGTACGCGTCGCTCTTTTCGTCACTCACTTTTTCGACCACGCCTTCGATCCGGACCACCCGCTCCAGCTCCACCCAATGGAACTGCAGCGCGGCATACGGGTTGCCCGCGAGGGACTTGCCCTTGCGGCTCTCGTAGTTGGTAAACCACACAATACCGCGGGCGTCAAAGCCCTTGATCAACACCACCCGGGTGCTGGGGCGCAGGTCGCTGCCCACGGTGGCGAGGGTCATGGCGTTGGGCTCAGGCACCTCGCTCTGGATGGCTTCTTGCAGCCAGCGGTCAAACTGCAGCATGGGGTCGGCATGCGAAGCCTGCTCATCGAGTTCGGCGCGTTCGTAACTTTTGCGGAGGTCGGCAATGGATGTCATAGCCGGAGTATAGGAATTACAGGCTTTCCGTGAATTGCGTTGGGTCATGGGCAGGAGAAGCCCATGCTGCGACAACCTACAATACGCTCCATTTTTAAGGGAGTGTTTGACATGTCTGAGCAGGAAGATACCGGTACCAAAGTCGTTGCCATCGTCGTGAGCACCATCATCGTCGCCATTCTGGCCTCTGTGATTGGTTTTGCCGTCAGCCGGTCTGGCGCCAAGCCTGCACCTGCGGCAGCGGTTGTTGAAGTGGCAGACGCGGCCAGTGTGCGGGTTGAAGACGGTGTGGTGAAGTTCTTTTTTGCTACAGGCAAAGCAGACGTCGCCATGGGTGCCAACGAAGCCCTTGCCAACGTAGTGACCGCCGTATCTGCCGGTCAGCAAGCTGTGATCAGTGGTTTTCATGACGCCAGCGGCGACCCCGTTCAGAACGCCGAGTTGGCTAAGCAACGTGCCATCGCGGTGCGCGACGCTTTGGTGGCCCTGGGTGTTCCCCAAGACAAAGTCGAGTTGAAAAAGCCTGAAGAAGCAATGGCTACAGGCCCCGCCAATGAAGCACGCCGCGTGGAAGTGGTTGTGAAATAAATCAGATCCTCTCGATCTCATGCAAAAGGCCCGATTCAGTCGGGCCTTTTGCATGGTGCGGCTACTTTGCCTCGCCTCGCCGAACTGAGTTGGTACCCTTCTGGTAACTAGGGGTTGGCACAAAGGTTTGATTCCAAGTTACCATCAGAGGTGTAATTTAGTTACAGAAAATCTATGCCAGACACCACCTCTACCCCCGTCGCTTTGCACCCTGTTGTGGAGGCGGTCACCCGCCGCATCGTGGAGCGCAGCGCCGCTACCCGCAGCGCCTATCTGGCCCAAGTCGCGCACATGGCCGACCGCAAGCCCGGTGCCGACCGCATGGGCTGCGCTAATGTGGCACACGCTTTTGCTGCGATGCCCGACGCCGACAAGACCCGCGTCACCGGCTTGGATAAATTCAAAATTGTGGAAGAGAAGGGTGCCAACATCGGCATCGTCAACGCCTACAACGACCTGCTCTCCGCCCACGCGCCCCTGCAGCACTACCCGGATTTGGTCAAGGTAGAAGCCCGCAAGCACGGCGCGACAGCCCAAGTGGCGGGTGGCGTGCCCGCCATGTGCGACGGCGTGACCCAAGGTACTCCCGGCATGGAGCTGAGCCTGTTCAGCCGGGACGCCATTGCCATGGCCACCGCTGTGTCGCTGAGTCACGATGTGTTTGACGCCGCCCTGATGCTGGGCGTGTGCGACAAGATCGTGCCCGGCCTGCTGATCGGCGCACTGCACTTCGGCCACCTGCCCACCGTGTTTGTGCCGGCTGGCCCCATGACTTCGGGTCTGCCCAACAACGAAAAGGCCAAGGTACGCGAAAAAGCTGCCCAAGGCTTGGTCGGCCGCCCCGAGCTGCTGGCCGCTGAAAGCGCTGCGTACCATGGCGAAGGCACGTGCACCTTTTACGGCACTGCCAACAGCAACCAGATGTTGCTCGAAGCCATGGGCCTGCATGTGCCCGGCACTGCCTTCATCAACCCCGGCGATGGTGTGCGCCAGGAATTGACCCGCGAAGCCGTGCGCACCGTGCTGGGCATCACCAAGGCCAAACGCTTTGCGCCTATCGGCGAGGTGGTGGACGAGCGCTGCATCGTGAACGCCATGGTGGCCCTGCTGGCTACCGGCGGCTCGACCAACCATTTGATCCACTGGGTGGCCGTGGCCCGCGCTGCCGGCATCGTGATTGACTGGAACGACTTCTCGTCCCTGTCGGATGTCGTGCCCTTGCTGACCCGTGTCTACCCCAATGGCAGCGCCGACGTGAACCAGTTCCAGGCGGCAGGCGGCCCAGGCTACGTGATCCGCGAGCTGCTGGACGCTGGCTTCATGCACGCGGATGTGTTGACCGTACGCAGCGGTGGTCTGCGTGAATACACCGCCATTCCGTCCGCCAAAGCCGATGGCAGCTTGCAGTGGGCCGATGCAGGTGCCAGCAAGGACGAGACCGTGGTGCGCCCTGCCAGCAGCCCGTTCAGCGCCAGCGGTGGCCTCAAGTTGCTCAAGGGCAACCTGGGTCGCAGCGTCATCAAAGTGTCTGCCGTGCCGGACGACCGCCACATCATTGAAGCGCCTTGCCGCGTGTTCGACTCGCAAGACGCGCTGCACAAGGCCTTCAGCGCCGATGAACTCAACCACGACGTGATTTGCGTGGTGCGTTGGCAAGGCCCGCAGGCCAACGGCATGCCCGAGCTGCACAAACTCACCCCGCCCCTGGCGGTGTTGCAAGGCAAAGGCTACCGTGTGGCCTTGGTGACCGATGGCCGCATGAGCGGCGCCTCCGGCAAAGTGCCTGCCGCCATCCACGTGTCGCCTGAAGCGGCTGCCGGTGGCCCTCTGGCCAAGGTGCGCGATGGCGACATCATCCGCCTGGACGCCAACGCCGAAACCCTGCAAGTGCTGGTGAG
>JAIXVK010000369.1 GCA_027483085.1 Comamonadaceae bacterium
AGGGTGACTGCATAAATGGCCGCAAAGGCCTTGGATTTTTGGAGTTGCATAGTGCTTCCTGGTTGGCGTCACAAAAATCGGGACGCAACTCCAGAGAAGGCACTGCGTCACGCTTCTTCTCTCTTGCACCTGCGTTGTCAGGGGCGAGAGATCCGATGCATGAAGCTTAGGCAGCAGAGGCGCTGCGGTCTGTCTGTTATGGCACGGAAGTGCGGCGGCCCACACCCAGCGCGGCCCCCACGCTCAGCAGTAACACTAGCGCCGCGCCCAGCAAGGTGGCGCCATACCAGCCCCGGTCCATGAACACGCCGAACACCAAAGGCGAGATGGCAAAACCCGTGTCCAGCCCCGAATACACCAACCCATACACCCGGCCGGTTGCGCCTTTGGGGGTGGCTTTTTTGATCATCATGTCGCGCGAGGGGCCGCCGATACCCACCGCAAAACCCGTGATCGCCAACACCACCATGGTGCCGGTGGCACCCAGCCAACCAGTGCCGCACAGCGCGAGCAAAACCGCACCCGCGGCCATGGCCATGGCGACCACGCGGTCTGAGTGCTTGGACTTGGCCGCGACAAAACCGCCGATAAACATGCCCACCGCCCCAAACAGCATGTACGACGAGATGGTGTAAGTGGCCGCCTCAAAGCTGACCCCGTGCATCGCCTTCAGGATGGAGACCGCATAACTCTGCACGACGGCCAGCGTCATGGTCGAGAGCAAAAAGAAGCCAAAACACCACCACACCACCGGCAGTTTCATGAACGCCATATCGTGCTCAGCCTTGGGGCCGCCAGCTACGGGGGCGACTTTTCGGGCCACTGTGGTGAGCAAGTGCTGGCGCTGGCTCGCCAGCACGGCAATCACCACCACAAACAGCAAAGCGGCGGCGAGATACGTTTGGCGCCAGCCGATGACAGCGCCCAGGCTGGCAAAAAACACCGGCGCCAGTGCCCAGCCCAAATTGCCACTCAGCCCATGGGCGCTGAAGGCATAGCCCAGCCGCGGTGCAGACACCCGCTGGTTCAAGATGGTGAAGTCCACCGGATGGAAAGTGGCGTTGCCCAGGCCCGCTAACACCGCCACCAGCATCAGGCCGGCATAACTGCTCGCGAACGAGGCCAGCACACAGGCCACCACAAACAGGCTCAGCGCCATAAACAGCAGCGGCCGTGCCCCGAAGCGGTCCACCACAAAGCCGGCACACGCCTGCCCCACGCCAGACACCACAAAAAACGCCGTCATCAGCAAGCCCAGCTGCGAGTAATTGAGGCCGAACTCCTGCATAAACACCGGGAACAGCAGCGGCAGTATCAAGTGCCCGAAGTGCGAGCTGCCGTGGGCCAAGCCGATCAGGCCGATCACGGTGGCGTCTTGTTTGAAAGGGGCCGCAACGGCGGCAGCAGGCATGGTGGCAGTAGTCATGCACTCATCCTACGACTGGGCAGGTTTTCTGAAATGCGACAAAAAGACAATAATCATCGAAAACCCGCCAAACCTGCCCCATGACCCGCGCCACCAAACCCGCCCGCCTGCACCCGGTGCAGAGCGACACCTCGCCCCACCGCCCGCCCACCGCCCAGCGCCCGGTGCGCAGCCGCGGCCGTGCGCTGGCCATGAACGCGCACATCGAGCCGCACCAACACGCGTGGTCGCAGTTCACCTATTGCGCCAGTGGCCTGATGCAGGTCACCGTGACCCAAGGCGCGTGCGAAACCACCTTCATCGTGCCGCCCAGCCGCGCGGTGTGGATTCCGCCCCAAGTGCAGCACACCGTGGTGGTGCTGGAGAGCGCCGAGCTGCGCACCGTAGACATCGCCCCCGCCGCCCTGCCCGCCAGCTGGGCGGACTGCCGCGTGCTGGTGGTCAGCCCGCTGCTGCGTGAGCTGATAGGCGCGCTGCAGGGCAGCGAGCCCGGCCCGCGCGAAGACGCTGTGATGGCCCTGGCGCTGGACGAGATTCAACACGCCGACACCCAGGCACTTGGCGTGCCCATGCCGCACCCGGTGCTGGGTGACAAGCGCCTGCGCGCCCTGTGCGAAGCCGTGCTGCGCGACCCGGCAGAAAAAAACCAGCTGCGCGAATGGGTGGCCGAGGTGGGCGCCAGCGAGCGCACCGTGGCCCGCCTGTTCCGCGACGAGCTGGGCACCAGCTACCAGCAATGGCGAACCCAGGCGGTGCTGGCCCACGCCCTGCCCCAGCTGGCCCGCGGCGTGCCGATTGCCCAAGTGGCAGCCGCCAGCGGCTACGCCAGCGATAGCGCGTTCTCTGCCATGTTCAAGCAGGCCATGGGCAAGGCGCCGAGTTACTTTCAAAGTAAAACGCTATCAAAATAATAGCTATAGGCGCATATAAATCGGGAGCTAGAGGTCTATTTCATTGCTAATGCGGGGCATGTGCCATTGCGCACAGACGCAAAGCGGGTCGGGGGCGCATCGTGGGCTTCTGTGTCACGGAGCTGCGGCTCCCCCCTTTGAAAGTAGCCCCTATGCTCCGCCTCAGCAAAGACCTGCAAAAACTCGCCATCGAGGCCACCGATGGCCCGGTAGGCGAGGTCACCGAC
>JAIXVK010000277.1 GCA_027483085.1 Comamonadaceae bacterium
GCAACGGGATGGTTTCCCGCATCAAAGACAAACAGATCTCAGAGCCGGACCTGTTGGTCGCCCTTGAAAAGACCGCCAAGCAAGCCCAGCGAGCCGGACAGATCATTCAGCGCATCCGCAGCTTTGTGAAACGCAGCGAGCCCAACCGCACTTTGTCCGAGGTCACCACCATGGTGGCGGAGGCGGTGGAGTTGGCTGAAATTGAGTTGCGTCGCTTCAACGTCCGGCTCAACCCTTATGTCGCAGCCCGCATCCCCATGGTGATGGTGGACCCGATTTTGATTGAGCAAGTGCTGGTCAACCTGCTGCGCAACGCAGCAGAGTCGATTGACTCGGCCCTGCGCCAAACATCCGACCGCATCGTGGAGTTGCGGGTGGGGCCCAAGCGCATTGAGGGCAAGCCCGTCGTCGAGTTTTCGGTCCAGGACACCGGCAAGGGCCTGGCGCCGGAAGTCATGGCACGGCTGTACGAAGCCTTCTACTCCACCAAGGCCGATGGCATGGGGATCGGGCTGTCTTTGTGCCGCTCGATCGTGGAGTCGCACCTGGGCCGAATGACGGCGGAGAACATCTACAATGGCTCCGACGTTGTGGGCTGCAGATTCTCTTTCTGGGTGCCCTTGAACGACAACGGCACGCTGACTTTCTCGGAGCCGCCCTCCCAACCCAACCTCGGATAACTGAATGAGCTTGATCCCTAAAAAAGGAACGGTTTACGTAGTCGATGATGACGAAGCAGTGCGCGATTCGCTGCAATGGTTGCTGGAGGGCAAGGGGTACCGGGTACGTTGCTTCGACTCCGCAGAATCTTTCTTGAGCCGCTACGACGCCCGCGAAGTCGCCTGCCTGATTGTGGACATCCGGATGGGCGGCATGACCGGGCTGGAGCTACAAACCCGCCTGATCGAGACCAAGTCGCCTCTGCCTATCGTGTTTATCACCGGCCACGGCGACGTGCCCATGGCCGTCGACAGCATGAAAAAAGGCGCGATGGACTTCATCCAGAAGCCTTTCAATGAAGAGCAGCTGGTGGGCCTGGTTGAGCGCATGCTGGAACACGCCAAAGACACCTTTGCCGACTACCAGCTGGCTGTGAACCGCGACGCCCTGCTCGCCAAACTCACCTTGCGTGAAAGCCAAGTGCTGGAGCGCATTGTTGCGGGCCGCCTGAACAAGCAAATCGCCGACGACCTGGGCATCAGCATCAAGACGGTGGAGGCGCACCGCGCCAACATCATGGAAAAGCTCAGCGCCAACACCGTGGCCGATCTGCTGAAAATCGCACTCGGCCAAAACGCCCCCAAAACTTGACGCTATTACTTTTATAGCTACTCGCGCCCGCTCTGCCTCCGCTGCGGGCGTTTTTACTTCAAGATCCGGAATGACCACCTCCCACACCGCCCAAATCATCGATGGCAACGCCCTCGCCGCTCAACTCCGCGCGGATGTCGCGCGCCGCACCGAAGCGCTCAAAGCCAAAGGGCTCACGCCCGGACTGGCTGTAGTGCTGGTCGGTGACAACCCGGCCTCCCAGGTCTATGTGCGCAACAAGGTCAAAGCCTGCTCAGACGCAGGCTTGCACTCGGTGCTCGAAAAATACGAAGCCACCATGACCGAGGACGCATTGCTGGCGCGGGTCGAAGCCTTGAACAACGACCCCGCCATCCACGGCATTCTGGTTCAGCTGCCACTCCCCGCCCATATTGATGCGAACAAGGTGATCGAGGCGATTGCCCCCGCCAAAGATGTAGACGGCTTCCACATCGCCAGCGCTGGTGCCTTGATGGTCGGTCAGCCCGGTTTCTGGCCTTGCACGCCCTATGGCTGCATGAAGATGCTCGAGAGCATCGGCTACGACCTGCGCGGCAAGCATGCGGTGGTCATCGGCCGATCCAATATCGTGGGCAAGCCCATGGCCATGATGTTGCTGCAAAAAAATGCCACTGTCACCATTTGCCACAGCGCGACACCGGACCTCAAAGCCATGACCCTGCAGGCCGACGTGGTGGTGGCTGCCGTGGGCAAGCGCAATGTCTTGACAGCCGATATGGTCAAGCCCGGCGCGGTGGTGATCGATGTGGGCATGAACCGCAACGACGAAGGCAAACTCTGCGGTGACGTCGACTTTGCCGGCGTGAGCACCGTCGCCAGCCACATCACCCCGGTGCCCGGCGGCGTCGGCCCGATGACCATCACCATGCTGCTCGTCAACACCATGGAGTCGGCCGAGCGGGATGCGGCTGCACGGGGGCTTGTTTAATCCGCCCTCGCCCGTATCTGACCCGTATTCACCTTACACACTCTGGCACCATGAATTCACTGCTCCAAAACGCGCCCCTGCCCCTTTTTGACCGTATCGCCCCGGCGGAAGTCGGCCCTGCGGTGGATGCGCTGCTGGCACAGGCCGATGCAGCGTTGCAGCAGGTGACCGCAGACGACTTTCCTGCCGAGTGGAAGGCTATTGCATCGGTTCTCGATGTCGCTACCGAGCGCCTGGGTTTGTCCTGGGGCGCCGTGAGCCACCTCAACAGCGTCGCTGATAGCCCTGAGCTGCGAGCTGCTTACAACGAGGCGCTGCCCAAAGTGACCGAATTTTGGACGCGCCTGGGTGCAGACGAGCGCCTGTTTGCCACGTACAAGGCCATTGACAAAGCTA
>JAIXVK010000311.1 GCA_027483085.1 Comamonadaceae bacterium
TACAGCTCGATGGTGCGCGGAATGGTCAGCCCGTCGCTGAAGATCAGTGTTTTTGTGCTCGGGTTCACCCGGTTGCTGAGGTAGTGCGCAATCATGCGCTCACCCCAGGTGAACGGGTCACCGCTGTCGTGGCGCGCGCCATCAAAGAGTTTGCAGAAGTACATGTCGAAGTCGCGCAGAAACGCGTTCATGCCATACACATCGCTGAGCGCAATGCCGAGGTCGCCTCGGTATTCCCGGGCCCATGACTCAAAAGCAAAAATCTGGCTGTCCCGCAGCCTCGGGCCCAAGGCCTGCGACGCCTGCAGGTATTCGTGGGCCATGGTGCCCAAGGGCGTAAGACCCAGCTTCATGGCCAGCAACACATTGCTGGTGCCCGCCAGCTGGCCGGGGCGGCCTGCGACATTGCCCGGGCTTTGCACCGTGCCGAGCTTGGCACTGAGTACCCGCAGCACCTCGTCGTGCCACGCACGGGAAAAGCGGCGACGGGTGCCGTAATCGGCAATCTTCAGGTCTTGCAAGCCCTCTGCGCGCAGCTGCTCGATCTTGGTTTCCAGGCGCTTGCGCCCTTCCACAAAATCCGGCACCCGCTGGGTGTTACGGAAGTACACCTCGTTCACGATGGCCAGCACCGGAATCTCAAACAAGATGGTGTGCAGCCAAGGGCCGACGATGCTGATGTCCAACTCGCCATGGGCCAAGGGCGTGACGGTGATGTACTTTTCGTTCAGGCGGAACAGCCCCAGAAAATCCACAAAGTCGCTCTTGATAAAGCGCATGGACCGCAGGTAAGCCAGCTCGCTCTCCTGGAACTGAAGGCTGCACAGGGAACGGATTTCCTCGCGGATCTCAGTCGCATGCGCCGCCAGATCCATGCCCGGGTTGCGGCACTTGAAGCGGTACTCCACTTGCGCCCCCGGAAACTGATGCAGCACCACTTGCATCATGGTGAATTTGTAGAGGTCGGTGTCCAGCAGGCTGGTGATGATCATGAGGCGTTCAGGCTGCCATGAAAGGCCGCCTAGGAAATTGCTATCAACTCAGGAGCTACTCGCGCTTATTTAGAGAGCGCCAGCAGCCGTTTTCGTTCAAATGACGATCATTCCACCCAGCGGGTGAAATCGGCAACGGGCACCCGTGGCGTATGGAAGGTATTGACCGGCGCATCGGGGTCGGCATAACCGAGCGACATGCCGCAGACCAGCATTTCACCCTCGCCCGCGCCGATGTGCGGAAGGATGATGCTGGAGAAGCCATTCCACGCCGCCTGCGGGCAGGTGTGGAGACCACGGCCCCGCGCGGCCACCATGATGTTCTGCAAAAACGCGCCGTAATCCACCAGCGAGCCGCGCCCCATGACCTTGTCGATGGTGAACATCAGGCCCACCGGCGCATCAAAGAAGCGGAAATTGCGCTGGTGCTGGGCGTGCATTTTGTCCTTGTCGGCCTTGCCGATGCCCAACAAGCCATAGAGCCCCCAACCGTTCTCGCGCCGGCGGTCTATATAGGGACTGACCCACTGGGCGGGGTAATAGTCGTATTCCTCTTGGTACTGCGCAGCCAGCTCGGGGTTGGCGCGGATGGCGTCATGCGCGGCACAGGTTTTGTCCACCAGCGCATCGCGGCTCGCACCTTGCAGCACATAGACCTTCCAAGGTTGGCAATTGGTACCGGAAGGGGCCCGGCTGGCTACGTTCAGAATGGCTTCAATATCTTCCCGGGCCACTGCCTGGGGCAGAAAAGCCCGGGCGGACATGCGGGAGCGGATGGCGTCATCGACGATAGCTGCGGTCATTGCAAGGTCTCCAGTAGTTGTCTCAAAGCATCAGGGAGCGGGACCGGCTTGCGGGTGAGCCTGTCCACATAGACATGGATGAAGTGGCCTTTGGCGGCGGTGGTCTCACCCTCGCCAAAGATGCCGATCTCGTAGCGCACGCTGGAGGTGCCGAGCTTGGCCACCCGAATGCCCGCCTGCACCACTTCGGGGAAGGACACAGAAGCAAAGTAGTTGCACTGGGTTTCCACCACCAGTCCAATGGTGCCGCCGGCATGGATGTCGAGCACGCCCTGCTCCATCAGGTAGGCATTCACCGCGGTATCAAACCAGCTGTAATACACCACGTTGTTCACGTGGCCGTAGACATCGTTGTCACTCCAGCGGGTGGGGATGGTGCGCAGTACCCGGTAGGCACTTCGCGGCTCGGCGTGGGGCTTCAGGGGCACGTTCTGCTGCATACGGACCATTTTGCCAGCGATAGTGACACGGGCTGCCGTCGCGCCCGATATTGGGGTGTGCGAAGTGGATTTATCTGAAAGGCTCCACTTGCGGTCGATGACACGCCTGTGAAAAACGGCCGGCATTCGCTGAATTAGGAAAAATGCCCTAATTTGTTGCACCGCAACAAAAAGTGCTTGCATTGATACAGGGGCTGCCTATAATTCGATCCATGCTGCACTGCAACATAACGTCCACAGGGACAGATGATGACGGCGCAGATGGTGATTTTTACCTTAACTCTTGGAGATCTCTATGCTGACCGTTGAACAAGTTATCGCTTCCCACAAAGCCAACATCGAAACCCTGTTTGGTTTGACCACAAAAGCCTTCGAAGGCGTGGAAAAGATTGTCGAGCTGAACCTGACTGCCTCCAAAGCAGCCATGGCCGAAGCCGCTACTCACACACAAACTTTGTTGAGCGTGAAAGACGCCCAAGAGCTGTTGGCCCTGCAATCCGGCCTGCTGCAGCCTTTGGCAGAGAAGACTGCTGCTTACAGCCGTCACCTCTATGACATCGCGACCTCCACTGGCGCTGAATTCACCAAAAACGCTGAAGCCCAAGCTGCTGAAGCCCAGAAGAAGTTTTCTGGTCTGGTCGACAGCGCTGCCAAGAACGCTCCCGCAGGTTCCGAATCTGTGGTCGCCATCATGAAGAGCTCTGTGGCTGCTGCCAACAATGCACTGGAATCTGTGCAAAAAGCAGTGAAGCAAGCGACTGAAGTTGCCGAAGCTAACTTCAACGCTGTGGCCGCTACTGCAACCAACGCCACCAAGGCTGCGACTGCGAAAAAGCGCTAATTTGGGTACGGGGCACTAAAACAATTGAGGTTTTTTGTCCCTACCACTAGCTACCAAGGGAAAACCCTGAGATAATTCAGTCATCAGAAACAAACTTGTTTCTACCGTTTGTCTCCTCGGGTCCTTTCGAAACCTTCAGGTTCAGGGATCCCTTCAAGGCCTCGTTGTAAAACGGGGCCTTTTTTTTTATCTGTCTCTCGCGGCAAGTGCCGCTTTGAGCTCGGGAATCATCTTCAGCATGGCTTGCCGGCCTGCCTCGATAGAGCGTTTGCGGGCACTGAAATCTGAACTTCCAATCCCTTGCAGCGCAGGGCGCACCACGACCTCAGCATCCCGGAGTTCATAGCGGTTGATGCTTTTGCCCATGATCGAGAATGTTTGCATCAGGATATCCAAGGTGCCCCCAGTCAGACTGCCTTCAGGCGGGCTGGAAATGTCGACCGCGATCACAAAATCAGCCCCCATGCGACGCGCTGCACCCACAGGCACCGGAGACACGAGGCCGCCATCGACATACTCGCGCCCTGCGATTTTTACTGGCTGAAACACGGCCGGCACCGCGCTGGAGGCCCGCACCGCAGTACCGGTATCCCCTCTTTGGAACAACACGTCATTCCCGGTGTTGAGATCGGTGGCTACGATGCCCAAGGGCATGGGCAAATCCTCAATCAATTTGCTGCTGACTTGAGCATTGACGTAGCGTGCCAAGGCATCACCGCGCAACATGCCACGGCTGAAGATGGGTAAGGTCCAGTCGGCAATCGCAGCTTCCTCCATCGTTTCCGCCACACGCTGCAACTGGGCTCCATTTTTGCCGCTGGCGTAAATCGCCGCAACCAGACTACCCGCGGATGTGCCAGTGACCAAATTGGGTTTGATGCCGTTTTCTTCTAACACCTGAATCACGCCAACATGGGCAAAGCCACGCGCAGCGCCACCACCCAAGGCCAAGCCGATTTTCGGGGGTAGCTTGGGTGTTACGACCATCGGCGGCACGGACTCCAGCGCCGCGAAGCCACTGTTTTTCGGCACGCCGGGTGCTGTGGAGCACGCCGTGATCAGCGCGGCTACGGCGAGCACCAGTGGTCCGCGCAATACATTCAAAAACTTCATCACCATCCCTATCAAAAAACTGTTTGCTGTCAA
>JAIXVK010000407.1 GCA_027483085.1 Comamonadaceae bacterium
CGCGACACAGGCCAAACCTGCGAAAATTGCTATAAAACGTAGAGCAACCTGCGCAAGCTTAGCGGGGGCAAGCGCCCCAAAAGACCTGAAGAAAATTGCCTGACTCCGTATCAGCGCGGCTTACGGGCCGCTTTAAATGTCGGCTTCGGCGCACCCGTATCGCGCGGGGGCAAACCGGTGTGCTGGGTCAGCAGGCGGCCCTTGACCGGTGCCGCGGCCTTGCCTAAAGGCTGTACCCGTCCCGCAGCGGCCTTGACCGGCGCCACGGTGGAGTTCTTCTTGCGGGCGCTCTGATAGCCGCCATCCACCAGCGGCTGGAAGGTCGGAATCAAGTGGTGCTTGCCGTTGCCGATCAGGTCGGAGCGGCCCATGGTTTTAAGGGCCTCGCGCAACAGCGGCCAGTTGTTGGCATCGTGGTAGCGCAAAAACGCCTTGTGCAAACGGCGGCGCTTTTCACCCCGCACAATATCCACGGTTTCTTCTTCGCTCTGGGCAGTGCGATGCACCCGCTTCAAGGTGTTGCGGCCCGAGTGGTACATGGCCGTAGCCGTAGCCATGGGGCTTGGGTAGAAGGTTTGCACCTGGTCGGCACGGAAGCCATTTTTCTTGAGCCAGATGGCCAAGTTCATCATGTCTTCATCGCTGGTGCCGGGGTGGGCTGCGATGAAGTACGGAATCAGATACTGCTTTTTGCCGGCTTCGGCGCTGAACTTCTCGAACAGCTGCTTGAACTTGTCGTAGCTGCCGATGCCGGGCTTCATCATCTTAGTGAGCGGGCCTTGCTCGGTGTGCTCGGGCGCGATCTTCAAGTAGCCGCCCACGTGGTGCTGCACCAGCTCTTTCACATACTCCGGGCTCTTCACCGCGAGGTCATAACGCAAGCCGGAGCCGATCAGGATCTTCTTGATGCCCTTGAGCGCACGGGCCCGGCGGTAGATCTTGATCAGCGGGTCGTGGTTGGTGGTCAGGTTCTGGCAGATGCCGGGGTACACACAGCTGGGCTTGCGGCAGGCTGCTTCAATCTCGGGGCTACGGCAACCCAAGCGGTACATATTGGCGGTGGGACCACCGAGGTCAGAAATCGTGCCAGTGAAGCCTTTCACCTTGTCGCGGATGTCTTCCACCTCTTTGATGATGGATTCTTCGGAGCTGCTCTGGATGATGCGGCCCTCGTGCTCGGTAATAGAGCAGAAGGTACATCCGCCAAAACAGCCGCGCATGATGTTCACGCTGAAGCGGATCATCTCCCAGGCCGGGATCTTGGTTGCGCCGTCATGGCCGCCGTTTGCATCGGCATAGGCTGCGTGCGGGCTGCGGGCATACGGCAGATCAAACACAAAGTCCATCTCCGCGGTGGTGAGCGGGATCGGTGGCGGGTTGATCCACACGTCGCGCGCGGTCACGCCCTCCCCGTGCGCCTGCACCAAGGCCCGGGCATTGCCGGGATTGGTCTCCAGATGCAGCACCCGGTTGGCGTGCGCGTAAAGCACCGGGTCGCTTTTGACCTGCTCGTAGCTGGGCAAACGGATCACGGAGCGCTCACGCGGTGGCACTTTGAGCTTGCCTTTGCCACTCGACAACGCAGGGTTGGCGAAGAAGGTCAACGGCGCAATGGACGCATTGACTTCGGGTTTAGCGTCTTTTTGGCCTGTAGCGCCCGTGGAATCTACGCGAGCAGCTCCTGTTTTCATAGCGCCAGCTGCCTCAGCTGCTGCAGCGGTCGCTTGGGCCTCGTCGTCTTTGGCGCAGGTGGCTCCGTTCTCGGCAGCCAACTCGCTGGTCGTCATGTAGGGGTTGACGTGGGCCTCAACCCGGCCGGGCTCATCTACCGTGGTCGACGTGATCTCGAACCAGTCTTTGCCGGACTCGTCATCCGGGCGACGCACAAAAGCGGTGCCCCGCACATCGGTGATTTGCTCCACAGGCTCTTTGGCCGCCAGGCGGTGGGCAATCTCCACGATCGCACGCTCGGCATTTCCGTACAACAACAGGTCGCACTTGGCATCTACGACGATGCTGCGGCGGACCTTGTCGCTCCAGTAGTCGTAATGCGCGATACGGCGCAGGCTGCCTTCGATACCACCTAACACGATAGGCGTGTCTTTGAAGGCCTCGCGGCAACGCTGGCTGTAAACAATGGCCGCACGGTCGGGGCGCTTGCCGCCCACATCGCCCGGGGTGTAAGCGTCGTCACTGCGGATTTTGCGATCTGCGGTGTAGCGGTTGATCATGGAGTCCATGTTGCCGCTGGTCACACCCCAGAAGAGATTGGGTTTACCCAAGGCCTTGAAGGCCTCAGCACTGGTCCAGTCAGGCTGGGCAATGATGCCCACCCGGAAACCCTGCGACTCGAGCATCCGGCCGATCACCGCCATGCCGAAACTCGGATGGTCCACATACGCATCGCCCGTGACGATGATGATGTCGCAACTGTCCCAACCAAGCTTGTCCATTTCTGCACGGCTCATGGGCAGGAAAGGGGCCGTGCCAAAGCGCGATGCCCAGTACTTGCGGTAGCTGGTGATCGGTTTGGCGGCGCGCGCGAAGAAAGAGACGTCGAGGGGAGCGTTCATGGGAGTCCGGGGGATAACCCGTAAGTGTAAGGTTTTGCGCTTCCCAGCGCACTAGGTGGGGCTTCTTCGCCCCACTGGCAATTCCGATTTTGAAGAGCGAGTCTCCAGCGGAGACTGTGCGCATTCGGAAATTTCCTTGCACAACAGCTTCCGAAACCGCCAAAAGCATGTTTTTTACCGGTACAAACCCCCATGCCCCATGAAGGGGCGGCATCAAATTTGCTGTGGTTACCCCGTAGAATGATTTTTTTCTTTACCCAACCACCGGCTCCGTCCGGTACATCAAAGGACTTTTCCATGAAGAAACTCCTGCTGGCACTGGCAGCAACCTCCGTTTTGGCCGCCTGCGGCAAAAAAGAAGAAGCCGCTCCCGCAGCACCCGCTGCCCCTGCTTCCGCACCCGTTGCAGCCGCTCCTGCGCCAGAAGTAGGTCCCCTGAAGGTCGCGATCGATCCGACCTACGAACCCTTCACCTTCAAGTCTGCAGACGGCCAGCCCACCGGCTTTGACGTCGATGTCGCCAACGCCCTGTGCGAGCAGATCAAGCGCAAGTGCGAGTTTGTGGAACAAGTCTGGGACAGCATGATCCCCGGCCTGAACGCCAAGAAGTACGACGTCATCATTTCCTCCATGTCCGCAACTGACGAGCGCAAACAGGAAATCGACTTCACCGACAAGTACTACCAAACTCCTAGCCGCATCGTGCTGAAAAAGGGCACCAAATTCACCGACCTGGCCTCTCTCAAGGGCAAAAAGATTGGTGTTTTGAAGGGTTCTACCCAAGAAAAATACGCCATGGACAACCTGAAGCCGGTTGGTGTGGTCGTTAACTCTTACGAAGCGCAAGACCAGGTCTACTTGGACATCAAATCAGGCCGTATTGATGGCACCGTGGCCGACTTCCTGGAAGTTACCGGTGGTTTCCTGTCAAAGCCTGAAGGCGCCAAGTATGAATTCATCGGCCCAGTGCTGAGCGATGTCAAATACTTC
>JAIXVK010000328.1 GCA_027483085.1 Comamonadaceae bacterium
AGGCCACACAAACCCCGCACCCGGGTCGCCAGCAGCACGCTGATGCC
Organism: Comamonadaceae bacterium; assembly: GCA_027483085.1. Taxonomy (GTDB): domain Bacteria; phylum Pseudomonadota; class Gammaproteobacteria; order Burkholderiales; family Burkholderiaceae_C; genus Allorhodoferax. The sequence goes on from JAIXVK010000328.1 coordinate 48, forward strand.
TTGCACAAACCCGATCCGCTGCATCAGGCCTTGAAAATCACGGGGCGTAATCACCAGCAGAGTGCCGGCCTGCAGGGCGACGACGTCGTGGGGCCGGATTTCCCCGTCCACCATGGAGGTCTCCCCGAACCAGTGTCCGGCCTCCAGGACCGACAAAATCCCCTCGCGCCCATCTTCCCCCGAAGCGGTAACCCGGAACACGCCGGAGAGCACGCCATAAAAGCCGCCGCTCGCATCCCCACGGCGGTACACCGCTTCACCCGGAGACACTTCTTGCTCAATGGCCACCGCCAACAGCGCTTTGCGCTCGGCGATTGGCAAGCCATCGAACCAGGTGTTGACTGACATTTTTTTTAATAACTCTGCTTTGGAGTGTGTCATCCATTCCCCTTTAGTGATTACCCTGAATTGTTAGTTTTTTTACAGTGTATCGATCGCGATGCAAGTACGCTGGACCCTGTTGTAACTAGGGAGGCATCCATGCCCGCTTCATCCGTGCAAGCCCAAGTCAGTGCGCAAGAGTGGCAGCTGCGCCAGGATCTGGCTGCTTGCTACCGCCTGGTTGCCCATTACGGCTGGAGCGACCTGGTGTTCACCCACATCAGTGCGCGCATACCGGGCCCGGATCACCACTTCCTCATCAACCCTTACGGATTGATGTTTGATGAAATCACTGCGAGTAGTCTCGTCAAAGTGGACCAGCATTGCAATAAGCTGAATGACTCACCCTACTCCGTCAATCCGGCCGGTTTTGTGATCCACAGCGCGATCCATGAAGCGCGGGAAGACGCCGGTTGTGTGCTGCACACCCACACCCGGGCCGGTGTCGCCGTCAGTGCCCAAAAGGATGGCGTCCTGCCCTTGAGCCAGCAATCGACCTTTGTGCTGGCGTCCCTGGCGTACCACGACTATGAAGGCGTCGCCTTCCGCCCGGACGAGAAACCGCGCTTGCAAACCGACCTCGGGCACGCCAATTTCATGGTGCTGCGCAACCACGGCTTGTTGGTGGTGGGCAAAACTATTGCCGATGCTTTTTTGAGCATGTACACCTTCGAGGCCACCTGCCAGATCCAACTCGCCGCCCAATCGGGCGGTGGCGCCCTGACCCATGTCGACCCGCGCATTGTGAGCGGTGTGGCCGAGTCCATGCGGGTGCAAACCGGCGGGCTGGGTGGCGCGTTTGTCTGGCCGGCGCTTTTGCGCAAACTCCAACGCATAGACCCCGGCTACCTGGATTGAGACCGTATGAACCCCACAGAATTTGACTACATCATCGTCGGCGGCGGCTCTGCCGGCTGCGTGCTAGCAGGCCGATTGAGCGAAGACCCGAACACCACCGTCTGCCTGCTCGAAGCCGGTGGCCCGGACACCAGCGCCTTTATCCATGCACCGCTGGGCTTTGCAGCCACCGCCCCGCTCGGCATCTTCAACTGGAACTATGAAAGCGTGCCGCAACCCGGCTTGGGCGGGCGTCGCGGCTTCGCGCCCCGCGGCAAAGTGCTGGGGGGCAGCAGCTCGCTCAACGCCATGGTCTACACCCGCGGCAACGCTGCCGACTACGACCGCTGGGCAGACCACGGCAACCCCGGCTGGAGCTACCGGGATGTCTTGCCCCTGTTCAAACAATCCGAAAACAACCAATGCTTCGGCGCCACCGACCTGCGCGGTGTGGGCGGCCCCCTGAACGTGTGCTACCTGCGCAGCCCCAGCCCGCTGAACCAGGCCTTTATTGAGGCGTGCGAAAGCCAAGGCCTGCCCCGCACGCCCGACTACAACGGCACCCAACAATGGGGCGTGGCGCCCGCCCAGGTGACCCAAAAAGACGGCGAGCGCTGGAGTGCCGCCAAGGGCTACCTCACCCCCCACCTCCACCGCAGCAACCTCACGGTCATCACCCAGGCCCACACCCACAAGGTGCTGCTCGACAGCAGCCACGGTGACCCGCGCGCCACCGGTGTGCAGTACGAGCACAAGGGCCAGCTGCACGAGCTGCGCGCCCGCCGCGAGGTGCTGATCAGCAGCGGCGCCTTCGGCTCGCCGCAGTTGTTGATGCTCTCAGGCATCGGGCCGGCAGAGCACCTGCGCCACCATGGCATTCCGGTGCGGCACGCCCTGCCCGGCGTAGGTCAGAACCTGCAAGACCACATCACCACCGTGCTGATCTACCGCACCCAACACCAGCGCGAAACGCTGGGCTTCTCATTCGGCGGGGCGCTTGCGATGCTGAAGTCCATTTTTGAATGGCGCAGCCAACGCACCGGCTGGATCACCACCAACGTGGCCGAGTCCCAAGGCTTCATGAAAACACGCCCGGAGCTCGACATCCCCGATATCCAGCTCGCGTTTTGCACCGGCATCGTGGACGACCACACCCGCAAGCCGCACCTCGGCCACGGCTACACCCTGCACGTCACCCTGATGCGGCCCAAGAGCCGTGGCAGTGTGACCCTGCAAAGTGCCAACCCCGAAGACGCACCGCTGATCGACCCCGCCTACCTGCAAGACCCCGAAGACCTCGAGGCCCTGGTGCGCGGCACCCAAATGGGCCTAGACATCATGGAAGCGCCGGCTTTGCAGCCCTACCGCGGCAAGATGCTCTACCCGGTGGAGCGCAACAACCGCGCGCAGATCGAGCAGTTTTTGCGCGACCACTCCGACACCGAATACCACCCGATCGGCACTTGCAAAATGGGCCCCGCGAGCGACCCGATGGCCGTGGTGGATGCAAATCTGCGGGTGCATGGCATCCAGGGGCTGCGGGTAGTGGACGCGTCCATCATGCCCGACCTGGTGACCGGCAACACCAATGCGCCCACCATCATGATTGCGGAAAAGGCCGTGCAAAGCATCCGTGCAGCCCATGTCCGCTAGCATGCTGCCTTCACCCACTTAAGGCCCACCATGAAGCTGTACTACTCCCAAGGCGCCTGCTCGCTGGCACCCCATATCGTGATGCACGAAGCCGGCTTGGCGTTTGAAGCCATTTCCGCGCCCACCAAGACCCACCAGTTGCCCGATGGCACCGACTTCTACACGATCAACCCGCTGGGCTATGTGCCGTTTTTGGTCTTGCAAGACGGCCGCAGCCTGCATGAAACGCCGGCCATCGTGCAATACCTGGCAGACCTGGTGCCTGAAAAACACCTCGCCCCGGCCAACGGCTCCTTTGAGCGCTACCAGCTGCAGCAGTGGCTCACCTTTATTGGCACCGAGCTGCACAAGAACTTCAGCCCCTTGTTCAACCCGGCAGCCCCCCTCGAAGGCAAAGAGCAGGCCAAGCAAACCCTCGCCAAGCGCTTGGCATGGGTAGACGGCGAGCTGGCCGGTAAAGACTACCTGCTCGGCACGACCTTCAGCGTGGCCGACGCCTACCTGTTCACCGTGACCAACTGGGCCCGTTTGGTGAAGGTAGATCTCAGCACCTTCGCCAACCTGTTGGCCTACCGGGCCCGCGTTGGCGAACGCCCCGGCGTCCAAGCCGCCATGCGCGCAGAAGGCCTGCTGAAGTAAAACGCAGCGTGCTCCAAAAACCAAGGGCCCTTACGGGCCCTTTTTGCTATGCAAACAGTAGCAGCAGGCGCAGTTACTAAGAGCGCTAAAGTGCTTTTTGACGTATCGCCAGCGCCGCCCCCACCCACAAAGCAACTGCCGAAAACACCAGCCCCCGCGCCAAGCCACCGGGGCCGTCTGCGATCCAGCCAACCACCGTGGGGCCCACAATCTGGCCGGCCGCAAACACCGTGGTGAACGCACTGATACCCGCTGC
>JAIXVK010000593.1 GCA_027483085.1 Comamonadaceae bacterium
CCGCGTCGTAGAGTGGACTCAGGTACAGCGCACCCCATGACTTGCCATTCTCTTGGGCGAGCTGGACGCGGGCCGTTGTGGCGGGCCGGCCTGTGGCAATCGCCTGGTCGATGGCGTCGCGGCGCACCGGGTTGGCATGGATATTCAGGCCTAGCGCTGGTCGGTTTAGCTCGAGCGGGGCGATGTGCTCCACTGCCACATAGAAAGCTGCCTGCGCGCTGGGCACCAGAGTGCCGTCTGCTGTGCGATCCCGCAAGCCGGCGTCCGGGCCATAGGCCTTGCGAAGGCGGGCCTCGAACAGCGCCCGGTCTGCATCGGGAACCAGCGGGTTCCAGCTCAGGGCCTGCACATGGGGGGAGCCGGCGCGGATGGCGGCTGCCATGTCCGCAAAATCCTCGGGTTGCGTCCGCAAGCTGGTTCGCAAATGGCTTTGCAAGATGCCTACTGAGGTTTCGACACTGTGCAAATCGGTAGTGATGCGCTGGGCGAGGGCGGTGTTGGAGTCTTGCAGGCGGGCCAGGGTCAAGCGCTCATCGGTCCACAGCGCCCGTGCGGTGAGCGCCAGTGTCAAGCCGGCGGCCAATCCGACCAAGAAGGTCACGCGCCATTTGCGCGCTTCACGCCAGCTGTCATCCTGGAGCCAAAGAATGGTCATGGGCAACACAATCGCAATGCCCGCCCATTCAGGTAACAACAGGGCTGCCGCCTGCAGGCCCCAGTGGCTGACCGAGGGGGCGGCGGGCAGAAAGGCCAGACCCAGCAGATACACCCCGGTGCCGATACCAGCACCCAGCAAGCCAGCGCCGGCAATCTGCATGCTCTTGCGCAAACGACGCAATTTGCTGGGCAAAATTTGCAAGACCAGCACCGCCAGCCTTGCCACTTCCGTCTGGATCACCAGCGCGGTGGCCCCCAACGCCGCCAGCCAAAGTGCCTGGTGATCGGGGCTGCCGTCGCTCAGGCACAAGTCCCAGGCAAAGCGAGCGAGCCACAAGCCGGGTAGCACTTGGCGTCCGCACATCAGCGCACCCGCTACCGCCACCCCCGCTGCCGCTGAGCCCGCAACCGGGAGGGGATGCGGCAGCGCAAACAGCAGGTGCATGAGCACCGCTACCACCAAGTAGCTCAATGCGCACACGCCATTGGCGGCCCATGGGGGCAAACCCATGAGCCAAGCAGCGGGCTTACTCACCGTGAGCGCGGAGATGTCTGAGTAGGGCATGGGTTTTTATTTTAAATTTTTATCACATTAAAACATTTTAAATAGTAAAAATGAATCTCTTTTTGTTGAAATTCTCTGGGTGTGGTCGGAGCGTCAGGCGGCGATGCGAAGGCATTCGGGCGGCACCCCCGATAATCGGGGGATGTCATCTCCCAAAGTTCTATTCGGCTTTCACGCCGTCGGTGTGCGTTTGAAGACCGCGCCTAAGTCCATCGTTGAAATTTATTACGAGCCGACCCGCCGTGATGCCCGCATGCGCCAGTTTCTAGAGCGGGTGGCTGAGGCAGGTGTCCGTGTGATTGAAGCCGATGGCATGCGCCTGGCCAAACTCGCCGGCAGCCACGGCCACCAAGGTGTGGCCGCGCGGGTGCATGAGCTCAAACAAGTGCATTCGCTCGACGAACTGCTCGAAAACCTCGAAGCCGCCAACGCCGAACTCCCACCGGAGCAACGTACTCAGCCCCTGATTTTGGTGCTGGACGGGGTGACAGACCCCCACAACCTGGGTGCCTGCCTGCGGGTGGCTGATGGCGCCGGTGCTCACTGCGTGATTGCCCCCAAGGACCACGCCGCCGGCATCAACGCCACGGTCGCCAAAGTTGCCAGTGGAGCGGCCGAGACGGTGCCGTACTTCATGGTGACCAACCTGGCGCGCACCCTCAATGAGCTCAAGGAGCGCAACATCTGGATCATCGGCACTAGCGACCAGGCCCCCAGCAACCTGTACCAAGCCGATCTCAAAGGTCCGGTGGCCCTGGTGCTGGGTGCCGAGGGCGACGGCATGCGCCAGCTCACTGCCAAGACGTGCGACCAGTTGGTCAGCATCCCGATGCAAGGCGCGGTAGAGAGCCTGAATGTGTCTGTGGCTAGCGGTGTGTGCCTGTACGAGGCGCTGCGTCAGCGCTCTGTGGTAGCCCCTGCATTTTCAAAACCGGGAGTGTGACGATGTTTGCTACTAAATTGAGAGCAGCTTGCGCAGTGTTAATAGGCGCTGCGCTCGTATTTGGCTTGGCCGCCTGTACCCAAGAGCAACAAAACAAGCTGGGTCGCGAGATCCAGAACTGGACCGGCACCAATGGCGTGTTGGAGTTCTACGCCGGAGACAAGCTGGTGCGTCGCTTCATCAAAATCGACAAGCTCAGTACCGCCATGGGGACCGATGACGGCAAGCCGCGGCCCTACCGCTTTGGCTATGGGGTGCTGGACGAAAACCTGAACTTCACCGCGGACAGCGGCGAGAAGAAGGTGTATTTCGAAATCAGCGACTACGGCTCCAACTACCTGTTCTTTGAGAACCCGCGCTAAATCCAGCCCATCCACCCGGCTATGGCACCTGCACCCAGCAGCCATAGCAAGTGGATCTTGGTTTTCCAAACCAGGAGAGTGCTTACTGCGGTGACGGCCCATAGCGCCAGGTGGTGGGTGTCGGCTTTGTGGTTGGCGGCCAGAATCCAGCCGGTGGCCACCAGCAGCGCAATCACCAGGGGCGCCATGCCCTGCTTAAAGGCGCGCACGGCGCGCAGCTCCCGGTTGCGGTGACCCCATCGAGAGGCTGTGAACGTGAGAATGCTGCTGGGCAGCATGATCCCCAGCATCGACAAAAACACGCCCAGCATGGCCAAGCCCAAGCCATACCAGCCGGCGCCGAGGCCGCCCGCGGCGTTCAGGCCGATGGTCCAACCCAATAGCGGCACAAACAAAATGTTAGGCCCCGGCGCCGCTTGCGCGAGCGCAATGCTGTTGCTGAACTGCTCGGCGTCCAGCCAACCTTTTTCGACCACCAGGAAGCGCTGCATATCGGGTGCCGTGGTGATGGCGCCGCCCACCGCAAGTAGCGAGAGCGAGGCGAAGTGCGTGAAGAGCTCGAACCACTGGGCAGCAGTCAGGGGCATGCTCATGAGGCCTCCTTTTGCGCCGCCAGACGGCCCAGGCATCGATAGGCCCAGAGGCAGCCCAAGCCGCCCAGACCCAGCAAGACCCAAATAAGGGGCACGCGCAGCAGGGCCACGGCTACAAAGGTGGCAGCCATTAATGCAAGGCAGGCGCCCAGGCCCATGACATTGCTTTTGAGGGCCGGCACCAGGCGCAGACCGGCGGCGATGATGAGTCCGGCCGCTACCGCGCCCATGCCGCGCAATGCGCCTTGGGCTTGCGGGTTATCGGCCACACCGGCAAAGGCGGCGGCCAATATCAGCACCAGAACCAGCGG
>JAIXVK010000025.1 GCA_027483085.1 Comamonadaceae bacterium
ATGAAGCGCTCGCTGGGCGGTTGCCAGTACTTTGTGGCCCACCCCGGCGGGCGCAATTACGACACCTTCCCGGTGAACAGCTACGAGGCCGAAAGCCGCCGCCTCTCGCGATTCAGTCCCTTGGGCCACACCCCGGGCATGCTGGTGGTGCCACCCGCCACCATCCATGTGCCGGGCAGCAAAGAGTTCCCGTTCACCAAAGACATGCGCAGGAACTGATCTGAAGCGTCACATGGTTCGCATCTAATCTGCTGATGCGAATGTCTTTCCTCCGCCTGCAGCCCCGGCTGCACGGGCCGGCCTTGCTGCTATGCAGCGCGCTGGCCGGTGCAGCTTTTCTGCTCATGGGGGTGCCTGCGGGCATGTTGCTGGGCTGCATGCTCGCTGCCGTCCTGCTTGCCACGCAGGACATGAACGTGCAGGTACCCGCCCCGCTGTTTGCTATCGGCCAGTCGGTCATTGCCTGCCTCATGGCGCATAGCCTGCATTTCGAGGTGCTGCAACGCGTGGCCGGCGAATGGCCGCTGTTTCTCGGGATTGCTTTTGCGGTCATGGCGGCCAGTGCGCTGCTGGGCTACTGGCTGATGCGCAGCGGTTTGCTGCCGGGCAGCACCGCCATTTGGGGCCTGGCACCGGGCGCGGCCTCCGCCATGGTGCTCATGGCGGGCGATTTCGGCGCAGACACCCGCTTGGTGGCATTCATGCAGTACCTGCGGGTTGCCATGGTCACGGCGACTGCTTCGCTGGTGGCTCACTTTGCAACAGGCGTTGCGGCCTCCCCCGAACACGTCGTACCTGGTTGGGATGTTCAGCTGGTCCATTGGCTGCACATCCAGAACCCCTTGCATGCCGGGCTGACTCTTGTGCTGGTGCTGGTTGCTGCCTGGCTGGGCCGCATCCTCACTTTCCCCGGTGGCCCGTTGTTGATTCCCATGGTGCTGGCACTGGCGATGGACAACCTCAGCCCTTGGAAACTGGAGCTGCCGGGCCCGCTGCTGGCGCTGGCGTATGCCGCGCTGGGCTGGGGCATAGGACTGCGCTTCAACCGCGAAATTCTGGAGCACGCTTGGCGGGTGTTGCCGCGGGTGTTGGTCGCCATCTTTTCCCTGATCGTGCTCGGTTTGCTGATTGCCGGCAGCCTCATGTTTTTTGCGGGCGTTGCCCCACTCACCGCCTACCTGGCCACCAGCCCCGGCGGTGCGGACTCGGTGGCGGTGATTGCCGTGGGCAGCGCAGTCGATGCAGGTTTTGTCATGGCCATGCAAATGGTGCGTTTTTTCATGGTGTTGCTGCTGGGCCCGCGCCTTTCGCGCTGGCTGGTGCAACGACTCACAAGCCGCAGTGCTGCCTGACGCGTTTCTTTTTTCAACTCAACCAGGATCTTTATGCCCTCTATCAACTTCATCGGCGGCGAAAAAGGCGGCGTCGGCAAATCGGTGCTGGCGCGCGTTTTGGCCCAGTACTTTATTGACAAGGGCCGCGCCTTCACGGGTTTTGACACCGACCGCTCGCACACCTCCTTCACCCGGTTTTACAGCGACTTCGCGTCGCCGGTCGTGGTGGACACCTACGAGGGTCTGGACCTTGTAGCCGCGGTCTATGAGGAAGAGCCCGCCGAAGGTCCGCCACCGAATGTGATCGTCGATCTGGCCGCGCAAACAGCCGCCCCGCTGGCCCGCTGGGTCAAAGACTCCGACCTTGTTTCGCTGATGGCGAGCATGGGTGTCACGGTGAATTTCTGGCATGTGGCGGATGCCGGCAGAGACTCTGTCGACCTGTTGGACCGCTTGGTTGCCACCTATGGCGCCGGGCCGAACTACATCGTGGTAAAAAACCTGGGCCGCGGCAGCGACTTCTCGCAACTCGAGGAGTCCGCAGCGCTCAAAAAAGCGGTGGCACTGGGCGGTCACATCACCACCTTGCCCCAGCTGCACGAGGCCAGCATGCGCAAGATCGACCGGCAAAACGCCAGCTTTTGGGCGGCAGTTCACCGCAAAGAGGGGGACGATGCGCTGGGCATGCTGGAGCGCCAGCGTGTGAAAACCTGGCTCAAAAACTGTTACAGCACCTTCGACGCCCTGCCGCTGGGTTGAAACACCCGCCAACACTGGAGTGCTTTAGCCGGGTATTGATGAAGATCAAGTGCTCGGGCTGGGGATTTCATAACAATCCAGACATGCTCCGCTATCGTGCGGGCATGTCTTTCACCCTAGGAAACCAAGCCATGACACAACGTCGCGAATTTATCGTTCAAGTCGCGCTCGGCAGCACTGCGCTGCTGGCAAGCCAGGTTCAAGCAGCAGGCCCCATGTTGGCTGAGACCGACGCCCAGGCCGGTGCACTCGGCTACAAGGCAGACGCCACCAAAGTGGACAAAGCCAAGTTCCCCAAATACGCCGCCGGCCAACTGTGCAACAACTGCGCGCTCTACCAGGGTAAAGCTGCTGACGCAGCAGGCGGCTGCCCCTTGTTTGCAGGCAAACAAGTCGCCGGCAAGGGCTGGTGCAGCGCGTGGGCCAAAAAGGCCTGATCGTTTTTGTAGCCTGAAGGCTACGCCCGTCGCGGCAGCCCTTGAGGCTGCAGCCGACAGCCACCGCAACTCGTGTTGCCGGTGGCTTTTTTATTGGGGCCGGAACATCTTGAAAAGTTGCTCAGGCCCCACGCTGAAGTAATCCGCCGGCCCGCCGCCGCGCAAGACGTGCCCGGCTGCAGCGGTGTCGTAGACCCCGTCCACCAGCAAGCACCGGTCCAGGTGCACCCCGACCACCTCGCCCAAGACCAGCCAACTGGGCACCGTGGCACCAGCTGCCGTTTGTAGCTGAACGACTTGGGTGCAGCGGCACTCAAAGCTGACCGGGCTTTCCAGCACGCGGGGCACTTGCACCAGGTTGGAGTTCACGGGCGTCAGGCCCGCCAGGGCAAATTCATCGACCTCCGGGCCGACAGGGGCGCAAGTCTGGTTCATGGCTTCAGCCAGAGGCCGGGTGACCAGATTCCAGACAAACTCACCGGTGGCCTCGATGTTGCGCACCGTGTCTTTGTAGCCAATGCTCGAAAAACCCACGATGGGCGGCACGTAGTTGAACGCATTGAAAAAACTATAGGGCGCTAGATTCAGCACTCCATCCGCGCTGCGGCTCGAAATCCAGCCGATGGGCCGGGGGCCCACGATGGCATTGAAGGGATCGTGGGGCAAACCATGCCCCAAGCGGGGCTCGTAAAAATGGAAGTCAACAGTCATGGGGTATATCCGGCGAGTGGGCTTGGCCGAAAGTATGACCGGCATAGTGATTGCTTGCAGACCGAAGAAATCAGCCCTTGCTGGCATACTTGGTCACAGTGACACATCCTGACGAATCCCGCCCCGACCCCAGCACCGAAAGCGCAGCCGACGTACTGCGCTTCGCGCGCGCCTGCCGCGCCCATGAAAGCCATTTTGACGAACTCCGTGGCGCTATCAATTCAGGAGCTACCGACGCACATTTGACGAGCGTTTGGCGGCAATTCTTTAACAATATGGAGGGCAGCAGTGAGGCTGCACTCGACCAGCATATTGCCAGCCTTCAGCGACAGATCCGTGACAACGGCGTCACTTACAACGTGTACGCCGACGTCGAAGGCCCCCAACGCCCCTGGTCACTGGACCTGTTTCCGCTGATCGTCGATGCACCGGATTGGGCCCATATCGAGGCAGGCGTGCAACAGCGTATGCAACTGCTGGAAGCCGTCATGGCCGATGTTTACGGCCCGCAGCAGCTCTTGCAGCGCGGTCTTTTGCCGCCCGCTCTGGTACACGGCCACCCCGGCTACCTGCGCCCCATGGCCGGCGTGCAGCCGGTGGGCGGGGTGCACTTGCACGTAGCAGCCTTTGATCTCGCCCGCGGGCCGGACGGCAATTGGTGGGTGGTGAGCCAGCGGTGCCAGGCGCCAAGCGGCCTTGGCTATTTGCTGGAAAACCGGCTTGCCGTGTCCCGGCAGTTCCCGCAGGCGTTTCAGGCGCTCAAGGTGCAACGCTTGGCCAGCACCTACCGCGCCCTGATGGACAGCCTGAAAAACGCCAGCCCCGCGGGTGCCCAGGCCCATATCGCCCTGCTGACACCCGGCCCCTACAACGAAACCTATTTCGAGCACGCCTACCTGGCCCGCTACCTCGGCCTGAGTCTGGTCGAAGGCAGCGATCTCTTGGTGCGCGATGAGCGCCTCTACCTCAAGACATTGCGTGGCTTGGTGCCGGTACATGGCCTGCTGAAGCGGGTGGACGACCAGTACCTTGACCCGCTGGAGCTGCGGCCCGACTCCACCCTGGGTGTGCCGGGCCTGTTGCAAGCGATACGCGCCGGCAACGTGCTGGTGGCCAACACCCCCGGTTCTGCGTTTCTGGAGTCGCCCGCGCTGCTGGGCTTTTTGCCGGCTATCGCCCAAGCCTTGTTGGGTGAGCGCTTGAGTCTCCCAGCCTTGCCCACTTGGTGGTGCGGCGAGCGCAGCGCCATGGAAGCCGCCCTACCCTTGCTCGGCGAGCGCACCATCAAGCCGACCTACCCCGGCTCCAGCATCCACCCCAGCTTTGATGCGATGCTGGGCCACACCTTGCAGCAAAGTGCATTGGACCGCTTGGCCGGCCGCATCGTGCGCCAAAGCGAAGAGCACACGGTGCAAGCCTATATGCCCCTGTCGCAAATGCCGACCTGGCGAAACCCTGCCGACGGCAAGGGCGGATCAGCAGGCATGGAGGCTCGCTCCGTCATACTGCGGGTGTTCGCCGTGTCTGCCGGCCGCAACGCCCAAGGCCAACCGGCCTGGCAGGTACTGCCTGGCGGCTTGGCCCGGGTGGCGGGGACGAGTACGGACATTGCCTCCATGCAACGCGGCGGCAGCAGTGCCGACGTCTGGGCACTCACCCGTGGCGAGGTCGACACCACCACGCTGCTGCCCACCACCTTCACCCCTGCCGTGTTGGCCCAGCGCAAGCGTTTGGTCACCAGCCGCGCTGCAGAAAACCTGTATTGGTTGGGCCGCTATACCGAGCGGGCGGACAACACCATCCGCCTGGCCCGCCTGGCGCTGGAATACCTGGGCGGCGAAGAGCAGTCGAGCACGCCTTTGCTGCAATGGCTCACGCAGCTGGCGCAAATCAATACCCTGGTCCTCCCCGGAGTGCCGTCTGCGGTGCAAGCGCGGCGCGTTTTTGAGCGCTCCATCATCGCCAGCCTGGCCTCGCCCGATGGCGCGACCGGCGTGGGCTACAACATGCGCGCCTTGAAGATGGCAGCCGCCACGGTGCGCGAACGCTTGTCCCAAGAGCACTGGGCCACCATCGTGCGGGCCGAGGAAGAGGTTTTCCAGCGTTGCGCCCAGTTGGCCGCGCAAGGCGACTACGCGCCCAACCAGGCCCTGCGGATTCTCAAAGACGCCAGTGACCACTTGGCCGCCATCACCGGCGCCCAAACCGACCGCATGACCCGGGACGATGGCTGGCGCCTGCTGAGCATCGGCCGGCATGTGGAGCGGCTGAA
>JAIXVK010000615.1 GCA_027483085.1 Comamonadaceae bacterium
ATTTCATCGCAGCCCACCCCGGCACCAGCGATGAGGACATGATGAACTTGGCCATCTGGCTCAAGAAAAACGGTTTCCGTGCCGACCAGGTCCAGACCTTCTACCCGAGCCCGATGGCGACTGCTACGGCCATGTATCACTCCGGCCGCAATACCCTGAAGCGGGTGCATCGCACCGCCCAGAGCGAAGACGAAACCGTGGACATCGTGCGGGGGGAAAAGCGCCGCCGCTTGCACAAAGCGTTTTTGCGCTACCACGATGCCAACAACTGGCCGCTGTTGCGCGAGGCGCTCAAGACCATGGGCCGCTCCGACCTGATCGGCAATGGCAAGCACCACCTGATTCCGACCTTCCAGCCGCTGCTGGATGGCGGCTATCAGAGCGCCCGCAAAAAGAACTCCACCGTGGCGCCGGTCAAGGCCGCTGCGGGGCGGGTGCAACCTTTGGGCAAGGCTGCAGCTCCGGTTAAGGGCCGCTTGCTGACCCAGCACACCGGTTTGCCCCCGCGGGACACGGGTGCGCCGAAGCCGGCATTTAAAGCGGCCCGCAAGCCGCGTTGATACGGAGCCAGGCGATTTTCTTCAGGTCTTTTGGGGTGCTTGCCCCCGCTAAGCTTGCGCAGGTTGCTCTACTTTTTATAGCAATTTTCGTGGGCTTAACCTGTGCCGCGCGGGATGCGCGTGCTCAGGGCGGGCCCGTGGATTGCCCGCCAGAGGGCAAGCCCTTGAGCGCCGAAATGTTCGCTGCCTCCCGAGCGCAGGCGCGGGATCGCGGATTTCTCTGGCGCGTTACACGGGACGGGCACAGCTCCTATCTGTATGGCACCTTGCATGTGGGCCGCGACACCTGGTTGGCGGCAGGCCCTGCGATGGCAAGCGCTTTGCAGAACGCAAGCACATTGGCGCTGGAGCTTGATCCGCTGGATCCTGACAACGCTCGCCGCATGGGGGTAGCGCTGGCGCAGGCCCCATCGTGGCCACTCGCCCCCGATATGCGGCAGCGTTTGGTTCGCCAGCTGCAAACGCAGTGCCTGCCGGTGAATTTGGTGGGCACGACCCCGTCGGAACTGCTTTTGTCGGGCGTCGCCTTGGCGTTGGCGCGCCGGGATGGATTTGATGCGCAGTTCGGATCCGAGACTTATCTGTCCATTTTTGCCCGGCAACGTGGCATGCCGGTGGTGTCCTTGGAGACTGTCGAGCTGCAGTTACAAGCTTTGCTGTCCGACAACGCAGCAGAAGCTAACGGGATGCTGGAAGACGGGTTGCGAGAGCTGGAGGCCGGCACCGCGCGACAGAGCCTGCGGGACCTGGTGCGCATGTGGGAGTCCGGCGATCAGCAGCGCCTCGACACCTACCAGCAGTGGTGTGAATGCGTGGTAACTCCGATGGAGAAGTTACAGATGCAGCGGCTTTTAGACCAACGAAACCCCGCCATGGCGCAGCAGATTGACGCGATGCACCGTGCAGGACAGCGCGTATTTGCTGCGGTCGGGAGTTTGCACATGGCGGGAGATCGGGGTTTGCCCGCGGTGTTAGGCCGAATGGGCTATCAGGTCGAGCGTTTACCCTGATTGGCAAGCCTTTTTAGAGGCAGCTCAGCCTTCACAATGTTGGTAACTCTTGGTGGTAACGGTTACAAAATTCCGCTTTTGGTGCGGCTTGCCATCAGGTGACCAGTTTTTTGCAGACTTATGCAATAAGCTGTGATTTAAACCAATGACAAGCCCGCGGACTCGCCACGGGTGAATGTGAGAGACATATGCTGACAGACCACGACCTGGGTGCCTTGATGCGGGCCCAACATGCCGATCCTTTCAGCATTCTCGGGCCCCATACCGTTGAGGGCGGTGTGCAAATTACTGCGCTGTATCCAGCTGCGCGCACAGTTCGGGCTATGGATCGTGAGTCGGGCCAACTGCTGGGCGAATTGCAAAGGCACGAAGGCACGGATGTCTTCTCACTTTTGCTGCCCGGCGCAGCGTCGTTCCCTGATTACCGCCTAAAGGTCTCTTGGCAGGATCCGGAGGCGGGCGTTTCCTTGCTGGAAGATCCTTACCGCTTTCCGGTGGTCCTTCAGGACATGGATTTGTGGCTGCTGGCGGAAGGTACCCATCTGCGCCCCTACGAGTGCCTCGGTGCCCATCCGGTCCAGATGTGCGGCTTTGACGGCACCAGCTTCGCGGTGTGGGCGCCGAATGCCCGGCGTGTTTCGGTGGTCGGCTCCTTCAATGGGTGGGACGGGCGCCGTCATCCGATGCGCTTGCGCCGCGAATGCGGTGTGTGGGAAATCTTTGTGCCCCATGTCGGCAAGGGTGATGCCTACAAATTTGAACTGTGGAACGCACAAGGCGCGATCACCACCAAGGCCGATCCGTTTGCATTTGCAGCCCAACTCCGGCCTGATACCGCCAGCATTGTTGCGGGCTTGCCGCCCCGGTTGCCGATGCGTGCAGACCGCCAAAAGGCCAATGGGCTGCACCAGCCTTTGAGCGTGTACGAGGTGCACTTGGGCTCCTGGCGCAAAGCCGACGGCTGGCGGTGGCTGAGCTACCGTGAATTGGCGGACACCCTGGTGCCCTATGCGCGCGAGATGGGGTTCACCCATCTGGAGTTGTTGCCGGTCAGCGAGCACCCCTTTGACGGATCCTGGGGCTACCAGCCCTTGGGTCTTTTTGCACCCACGTCGCGCTTCGGTTCACCCGAAGACTTTCAGTACTTTGTGGATGCGGCGCATCACGCGGGCCTCGGTGTGATTCTGGACTGGGTTCCTGCGCATTTCCCGAGTGATGCTCACGGACTGGCCGAATTTGATGGCACCCACCTGTATGAGTACGCCGACCCCAAAGAAGGCTTTCACCAGGACTGGAACACCCTGATCTACAACTTCGGCCGCACCGAAGTGCGCAACTTTCTGGTGAGCAATGCTTTGTACTGGCTGGAGCGCTTCGGCATCGATGGTCTGCGGGTGGATGCGGTCGCCTCCATGCTTTACCGCGACTACAGCCGCGCCGCAGGGCAGTGGATACCCAATAAACACGGTGGTCGCGAAAACCTGGAGGCGATAGAGTTTCTACGCCGCATGAACCATGTGGTGGGCACTGAGCGCCCGGGTGCCATTACGTTGGCTGAGGAATCCACCGCCTTCCCCGGCGTGAGTCGGCCGCCATCGCCGGACTTGCAAAGTGGCGGCTTGGGCTTTCACTACAAATGGAACATGGGGTGGATGCACGACACCCTGCAGTACGCGTCCATGGACGGCGTGCACCGCAAGTATCACCAGAACCAGCTCACCTTCGGGCTGATGTACGCCTTCACAGAAAACTTTGTGCTGCCACTCTCTCACGACGAAGTAGTGCACGGCAAAGCGTCTTTGTTGGGCAAGATGCCCGGTGATGAGTGGCAAAAATTCGCCAATCTGCGCGCGCTGTACGGTTTCATGTGGGCCTATCCCGGCAAAAAATTGCTGTTCATGGGCGGCGAGTTGGCCCAGCCCACCGAATGGGCCGATGGCGCCCAGTTGCCGTGGCACTTGGAGCAGGACCCTCGCCACCAGGGGGTGCAAAGGCTAGTGCGTGACTTGAATCGGGTGTATCGCGCATTTCCTGCGATGCATGAGCAAGATATCGAGCCAGACGGCTTTGCCTGGATTGCCCATGACGACGCAGCCCAATCCGTCATCGCATTCCAGCGCCGCGCCCTGGACGGTCGGGTCGTGGTGGTGGTGTGTAATTTCACGCCCGTGCCCCGGCCGGGATACCGCATTGGCGTTCCGGTGGCCGGCGCGTGGCGCGAAGTCATCAATACCGACAATGGGGTTTACGGCGGTAGCAGCCTGAGTTCAGGTGCCCGCAGCACCGAGCTGGTAGCGGCGCACCACCATGGCCAGTCGCTGGTTATCACTTTGCCGCCCTTGGCATGCCTTGTGCTCGTTCCCGGAGAAGAATGAGTCTTTCTATGCCTTTGACGACTTTGTTGCCGGGCTCTGCCTCTGCGTGGGGCGCGAGCCTCACTGCAGACGGTGTGAACTTCGCGCTGGCGGCACCAGATGCCAACCGCGTGGAGCTGTGCCTGTTTGACGACACCGGTGCCACCGAGCTGCAGCGCATCCCGTTGCCGGCGCGCACCGGGCCGGTCTGGCATGGGTTATTGCCCGGCGCAGGGGCAGGGCAAGTGTATGGATACCGGGTTCACGGCCCTTGGGCTCCCACGCAGGGGCATCGGTTCAATCCGGCCAAGTTGTTGCTCGACCCCTATGCCTTGGAGGTCGTAGGCCGTTACGACGGGTCCGACCTGCATTGGGCCCACACCCCTGAAAGCGCCCGCGGCGTGCAGCAACCCGACCCGCGGGACAACGCAGCCACCGCGCTCAAAGCCCGGGTAGTGAGCGCCTTGCCGCCCGCAAGTGCGGGGCCAAAGATTGATCCCGCGCAGCGGGTGCTGTATGAACTGCACGTCAAGGGCTTCACCCAGTTGCACCCCGATGTGCCGCCTCACTTGCGTGGCACCTATGCCGGCTTGGCGCATCCGGCAGCCATTGATCATTTGAAGGCCTTGGGCATTACCACCGTAAGTGTGATGCCGGTGGCCGCGCGCGCTGACGAAGAGCGTTTGCAGCACCTGGGGCTCAGCAATTACTGGGGCTACAGCCCCATTGCCTGGAGCGCGCCTGAGCCCCGCTACTGGAGCGGCACACCGGGCAGCAGTCCGCGCTCGGAATTCCGCGCCATGGTCGATGCTTTGCACGCTGCAGGCTTGGAGGTGATTCTTGATGTGGTCTACAACCACACGGCTGAGACCGATGAGTTCGGCCCGCTGCTGAGCTTGCGCGGCATTGCCAACGCCACCTATTACCACCTGGAGCCCGAAGATCCTGCCCGCTACATCAATTGGACAGGCTGCGGCAACTGCGTCAACCTCAACCACCCGCTCGTGCTGCGCACCGTGATGGATAGCTTGCGCACCTGGGTGCAGGACTTCGGGGTCGATGGTTTCCGTTTTGACCTCGCGCCCGTCATGGCGCGTGGCACACAAGACGGCGGCTACCGCTTCCAGCCCCACGCCCCTTGGCTGTTGGCTGTGGCCCAAGACCCGGTGTTGCGCAACCGCCTGATGGTGGCGGAGCCTTGGGACATCGGGCCCGGTGGCTACCAGCTGGGCGCTTTTCCGCACGGGTGGCTGGAGTGGAACGACCGTTTCCGCGATACCCAGCGCAGCGCATGGCTGCGACATAGCGCCAGCCGGGGTGCCTTGGCTCATCACTTGGCAGGTTCAGCCGATGCATTTGCCCGAGGGCAGCGTGCTGCGCACAGCAGCGTGAATTTTGTGACGGCCCACGATGGCTTCAATTTGATGGACGTCGTGAGCTACTGCGAACGCCACAACCAGGCCAACGGCGAGCACAACCGCGATGGCCATGGCCACAACTTGAGCGTCAACCACGGCGTCGAGGGTGCTAGCGACCTGCCTGCGGTGCAAGAGGCCCGAGCCCGGCACCGCCGCACCTTGCTGGTAGCCACGGTTTTGTCCCTGGGCACCCCCATGCTGCTGGCCGGCGACGAGCTCGGCCACACCCAAGGCGGCAACAACAACGCCTACTGCCAAGACAATGCCACGACCTGGTTGCGCTGGGACGCCTTTGCCCAACACGAAACCGCTTTCTGGGCCCGCGCGATTGCCTTGCGCCGGCAACTGCCGGCACTACAAGCCGGCGGTTGGTGGCGCAGCAGTGCGGAGTCTGCCGGTTGCGGCCCGGTAGCTACTTGGGCCTTGCCAGACGGCCGTCCCTTGCAGCCCGCTGATTGGGACGCCCCTCACGGTGGCGCCATGGCGGTCGCCCTTCAGGCCGGCACGCCGGATGCGGTGTTGCTGCTCCTCAATCCCAGCCCCCACGAGCAGGTGTTTTGCTTACCGCAAGGCGCTTGGCGCGTTGCTCTGGATTCCGCCGTTCCGGAGTTGCCCTCAGAAGGCAACCCGGTGGTTGGCAATGTCATATCGCTGCAGGCAGATAGCCTCATGCTTTTGACTTGGTAACCCTTTCTTCAACTGTATTTCCACCTCTGTCACACCACCATGCCACGCATCACACTGCCCACTTCGCCCTTTGATGGCCAGCGCCCCGGTACTTCAGGTTTGCGCAAAAAAGTCACCGTCTTCCAGCAGCCCCGTTACCTGGAGAACTTTGTGCAGGCACTGTTTGATGTGTTGCCGGATGCGGCCGGGCAGACGTTGGTGGTGGGCGGCGATGGCCGCTTTTACAACCGCGTAGCCATTCAAACCATTCTGCGCATGGCAGCAGCCAAAGGCTATGCCCGGGTGCTGGTGGGGCAGGGTGGCATTTTGTCTACACCCGCAGTCAGCGCTGTGATCCGTCGCCATGGCGCCAGCGGCGGCATCGTGCTGTCGGCCAGCCACAACCCCGGCGGTCCGGATGGCGACTTCGGCATTAAATACAACGTAGCCAACGGCGGCCCCGCGCCTGAAAAGGTCACCGACGCAATTTACGAACGCACAAGGTTGGTCCGCGAGATCCGCACCATGAGCACGGCGGATATCAGCCTGGACACGCTGGGCAGCCAGCACATCGGCAGCACCGAAGTGGTAGTCATTGACCCCGTGTCGGATTACGCCGAGGTCATGCGCGGCTTGTTTGACTTTGACGCCATCCGCAAGTTGTTTGCAGGCGGCTTCACTCTCCGTTATGACGCCATGTGCGCTGTGGGTGGCCCCTACGCCAAAGCCTTGCTGGAGGGCGAGCTGGGCGCACCCGCAGGCACCGTGGTGAATGGCACACCACTCGAAGATTTCGGTGGTTTGCACCCGGACCCGAACCCGGTCAACGCCGAAGACCTGATCGCCCACTTGTTCGCCGCCGATGCACCTGACATGGGCGCCGCGAGTGATGGCGATGCTGACCGCAACATGATCGTCGGCCGCAAGTTTGTCGTGTCGCCCAGCGACAGCCTGGCCGTGATCGCAGCCCATGCTACGTTGGTGCCGGGCTACCGCTCTGGCATTGCCGGCGTGGCCCGCTCCATGCCCACCTCTACCGCGGTGGACCGCGTAGCCAAGGCGCTGGGCATTCCGTGTTTCGAGACGCCTACCGGATGGAAGTTTTTCGGTAACTTGATGGATGCCGGCAAAGTCACCTTGTGCGGCGAAGAAAGCTACGGCACCGGCTCCAGCCATGTCCGTGAAAAAGACGGCTTGTGGGCGGTGCTGTTTTGGCTCAACCTGATTGCGGCCAGTGGCAAGTCGGTGGAGGCGCTGGTACGTGAGCTCTGGGCGCAATACGGCCGCTGCGTTTATTCGCGCCACGACTACGAAGGTATTCCCACTGAGCAGGCCGACGCGCTGATGCGCGACTTGCGTGCGTCTCTGCCCACGTTGGGCGGCACTACCATCGCCGGATTGCCGGTGGCCTTTGCGGATGACTTTGCCTATACCGACCCGGTGGATGGCAGCGTGAGCCAGAAGCAGGGTGTGCGCGTAGTGCTGACCGATGGTTCCCGCGTAGTGTTCCGCCTCTCTGGCACCGGCACCGAGGGGGCCACCTTGCGCGTTTACCTGGAGCGCCACGAACCGGACGCCAGCCGCCAGGACATCCCGGCCCAAGAAGCCCTGCAACCCCTCATTGCCTTGGCTGAAATGGTGGCCCGTATCCGCCATTTCACCGGCATGAACCAACCCACCGTGACGACCTGAGCCGCAGAAGCACAGGCCCCAATTTTTTCAAAAAAACCTAAGCGACAGGAGACAAACCCATGAGCACCCAAGACAACACCCGTAACCTCGCGCTTCAAGAGCGCCACATGCAGCCCCATATGCTGGTGCGCCGCACCATCGCCCTAGTATTGGCCGGTGGTCGTGGTTCTCGGCTCAAGCAGTTGACCGACCGCCGCGCCAAACCGGCGGTGTATTTTGGTGGCAAGTTCCGTATCGTTGACTTTGCGCTCTCCAATTGCGTGAACTCGGGTATCCGCCGCATCGGCGTGATCACCCAGTACAAGTCGCACTCACTGTTGCGCCATTTGCAGCGCGGCTGGAGCTTCTTGCGCGCAGAACTCAACGAGATGGTGGATTTGCTCCCCGCCCAGCAGCGTGTGGACGAAGAGCACTGGTACCGCGGCACGGCCGATGCGATCTACCAGAACCTGGACATCATCCAGAGCAGCAAACCCGAGTACGTGGTGGTGCTGGCCGGCGACCACATCTACAAAATGGACTACTCGCTGATGCTCAAAGACCACGTGGAGAGCGGCGCAGGCTGCACCGTGGGCTGTATCGAAGTGCCCCGCGACGAAGCCAGCGCTTTTGGTGTGATGGCTGTCGACGGCAGCCGCAAGATCACCGAGTTTGTGGAAAAGCCGGCAAACCCACCCGCCATGCCAGGCAACGACGCGGTGTCCCTGGCCAGCATGGGTATTTACATCTTCGATTCCAAGTATCTGTACGACCTGCTGGAAGACGATTTGGCCAATCCTGAGTCCAGCCATGATTTCGGTAAGGACGTGATTCCCCGCGTGGTGCGTGAGGGCAGGGCGGTGGCGCATCCCTTCTCCATGTCCTGCGTATCGTCCACCCCGGACGCCGTGCCCTACTGGCGCGATGTGGGTACCATCGACGCCTTTTGGGAAGCCAACCTCGACCTCGCCTCAGTCACCCCTGAGCTGGATATTTACGACACCAACTGGCCCATCTGGACCAGCCAGCGCCAGTTGCCACCTGCCAAGTTTGTGCAGGACGCCGATGGCAAGCATGGCCAGGCCATCAACACCA
>JAIXVK010000456.1 GCA_027483085.1 Comamonadaceae bacterium
CAGCCAGGCGGCGGGGAGCTGGTAGCGGCGCTGCTGCATGAGCTGCGCTGCGAGTCCGCGGACGACGCGGCCAGCGCCCTGAGTGACGTGGCCGAGCACCTCAGCGTGCCGGCTGCCGCCAAGAGCCACGCGCTGGTGGGGCTGCTGCTCACGCTGGGGCCCGGAGCGGTCACGCCGCTTCTGGGCCCGGCAGGCGCCGACGCCGCACGGCTTATATATGCTGAGAGGTACGCCATCCGCCAGTGGCCAGCCAGTTCGACTACAACACCGTCTGGCCCAGTGGTGTCTGTCATGCTGCGCAGCACGGGCGAGGTCATCATCGCTCACCAGCGGCTCTCGGTGACCAAGTCGCACGGCTTTTGCCTCACGTGTGGGAGAACCCACGTGCACAGCGTCGTGAACCCCATCCGCAAGGCTGTGGGTGAGCTCGAGCTGGGCAAAGAGGACCTGCCGCTGCAACAGCGATGCAGCCAGCGCGGCCCGTGCGTTTAGCCATGCTGCCTCCCGCACGCTGCACGTGGCGAGCCTGGAGCCCGTCACGTGGACCTTAACGTTGGCTGCTATACTCCGTAGCGGTGGCGACACGGGGCGCAGCAGGCTGATGAGCGGGTTGAACATGCGGCTCAAAAACTCAAACCGCCCGATCAAAAAGCCCACCGGAATACCCACCACCGCCGCCAGACCGAAGCCCAAAGCGACGCGCTGCAGCGAGTACAAGATGTTCCAACCCACGCCCTGGTCGTTCGGCCCCTTGCTGTAAAACGGGTCGCTGAAGATCACGACCGCCTGCTTCCAGGTCTCCAGCGGGCTGGGGATGGAGCTGGCCGTGCCGATGCTCACCATGGCCCAGATGCCGACCAGCAGTGCCAGCCCGAAGACGGGTGGCAACACCTTGAGCATCAGGCCGCTCCAATCAAAGCCTGGCGCAGCGGCGGGTGCCGGTACGCTTGTTTGGGCAGACTTTGGGGCCTTGGCGCCCGTCAAATCTGCACTGGTAGCTTCTGTTTTGATAGCAGTGCCGTCGTCGGCAGGGGCTATCGGCGAATGAAAAACGGCGCTGACCATGGTGGGGCTTCCTTATGCTTTGATCTTGAAACCGTCGGCGTATTTCTTGGGGTCTTTGCCATCCCAGACCACGCCGTCCATCAGCTTGCTGCTGCGCATATCGCTCTTGGGCAGCGGGGTCTTGCTGGCCGTGGCGGCTTGTTTGTAGATGTCGATCTGGTTGATCTGCTTGGCCACAGTCAGGTAGTCAGGGTGGTCTTTGAGCAAGCCCCAGCGCTTGTGCTGGGTCAGGAACCACATGCCGTCCGACAGGTAGGGGAAGTTGACCGCACCGTCGTTGTAAAACTTCATGAAGTTCGGGTCGTCCCAGGTCTTGCCCATACCGTTTTGGTAGCGGCCCAGAATGCGCTGGTTGATCGCGTCGACGCTGGTGTTGACATAGCTCTTGTCGGCAATCGTTTCGGCCATCTTGTTTTTGTTGGACAAGCTGGCGTCAATCCATCTGCCGGCTTCCAGAATGGCGGCGGTCACGGCGCGGGCGGTGTTGGGGTACTTTTTGACGAAGTCTCCGCTGGTGCCCAGCACTTTTTCAGGGTGGTCTTTCCAGATGTCCTGGGTGGTTGCGGCGGTCACGCCGATGCCATCAATGATGGCGCGGTGGTTCCAGGGCTCGCCCACGCAGAAGCCATCCATATTGCCGACACGCATGTTGGCCACCATCTGGGGTGGCGGCACGGTGATGACCTTGGAGTCCTTCATCGGGTTGATGCCATTGGCCGCCATCCAGTAGTACAGCCACATGGCGTGGGTGCCGGTGGGGAAGGTCTGGGCAAAGGTGTACTCGCGCTTTTCTGCGGCCATCAGCTTGGCCAGGCCCGGGCCGTCCACTGCGCCCTTATCGGCCAGCTTCTTAGAGAGGGTGATCGCCTGGCCGTTGTTGTTGAGTGTGGCCAACACGGCCATGTCTTTCTTGGGGCCGCCGATGCCGAGGTGCACCCCATAGACCAGGCCGTACAGCACGTGGGCGAAGTCGAGCTCGCCGCTGACCAGTTTGTCGCGTACACCCGCCCAGGAGGCTTCTTTGCTGGGGATGATCTTGACGCCGTATTTCTGGTCAATGCCCAACACCGAGGCCATGACCACGCTGGCGCAATCGGTCAGCGGGATAAAGCCGATCTTGACTTCGGTTTTCTCCGGCGCATCCGACCCTGCGGCATACACCACCGAACGCAGGGCAGGGCTGATGCCCGCGGCACCGACGGCTGCAGTTTGCAGAACCGCGCGGCGGCTCAGTTTGGCTTTCAGAAGATCTGTCATAGAACTCGCTCCAGAAGGGTTAAACACACAAAACAAAACCAGAAAACAAAAAAGGCGTCCACACAGGCCCCGATGCGCTGTGCGCTCTCGAAGCTGTGGGGACGCCTTTGTCCTTTTGCATTCACCCCGCCCGCCGTTGGACGGGGCGTTTGCATGACCGTTGCCGGTCTTGAAAGGACTAATGCAATCTCTGTGCCAACTGTTGTGAGCGCCCGTTTGCTATGAAAAAGAGAGCTGCCTGCGCAATATATTCGGGCGCTAGGTGCACTTTTTATTCATAACCGCTGGGTGGGCGGGTTCATGGTGTGTGCATGCACTGCTTGTGTGCAGTGCACCATTTCAGGCCTTGTGCCGTCGTTTAGCCCAGCAGGTCGGCGACATCCAGCATGCGCTGGGCGACCTCGACGATCTTCAGGTTCTTGTCCATTGCGGTTTTGCGTAGCTTGGCGTAGGCCGTTTCCTCGGAGAGGGACTGGCGCTGCATCAACAGGGCCTTGGCCCGGTCGATGACTTTGCGGTCTTGCAGGGCGCTGGAGAGCTCGTGGAGCTCGTTGCGGGTGTCGGCCAGTTCGCGGCGCAAGGCCTGCTCTTGTTCAAAGCGGGCCATGGCGACATCGAGAATGGGGCGGATGCGCTCCGGCTGCAAGCCGGCCACGATGTAGGCCGACACCCCGGCTGCCACCGCCTCGCGGGCGGTGCGGCTGTCGTGGTCGTTGGTGAACATCACGATCGGGCGGCGCTCGTCCCGGGTGGCCATGACCACATGCTCAAGGGCGTCGCGGGCGTCACTCTCGGCATCCACAATGACCATGTCGGGCTGGAGTTGCGCCAGCCGCTCGGTCAAAAACACATCGGCCGGCAAAGAGGCAATCAGGTTGAAGCCACTTTCCAGCAATCCGATGCGCAGGCTGCGCGAGCGGTCGGCTTGGTCTTGCGCATGGGTGTCCCCGGGGTCTTGCACCGCCAGGTCTGAGGTAATCACAACGATGCGCAGGGGTTCTGTCATGGGCTGGTGGGTTGCAAGATTCGCGCCAATTGTCTGTGAATCGCGGTGGGTCTGGCCGGGTTGGAGGGGCATCCTCTACACTCGGCGCCTCTAAAGGAATCAAGCATGCTGGTGTTGGGGATTGAGTCTTCGTGTGACGAAACTGGGGTGGCGATGGTGCGGTCACAAGGCGATGCTGTGCCCACGCTGCTGGCACACGCCCTGCACAGCCAGATCGAGATGCACCAGGCTTTTGGTGGCGTGGTGCCTGAGCTGGCCAGCCGCGACCATATCCGCCGTGTGCTGCCCTTGACCCGACAAGTGTTGAGTGAGAGCGGCCGCAGCCTGCAAGAGGTGGATGTGTTGGCCTACACCCGCGGCCCTGGTTTGGCTGGTGCCTTGCTGGTGGGGGCGGGTGTGGCGTGTGCATTGGGCGCGGCACTGGGCAAACCGGTGTTGGGCGTGCACCACCTGGAAGGGCATTTGCTGTCGCCGTTTTTGAGTGAAGACCCGCCTGAATTTCCGTTCGTGGCCTTGCTGGTATCCGGCGGGCACACCCAGCTGATGCGGGTGGACGGCGTCGGGCGCTACGAGCTGCTGGGTGAGACCATCGACGATGCGGCGGGCGAGGCCTTTGACAAATCTGCCAAGCTCATGGGGCTGACCTATCCCGGCGGGCCCTTGCTTTCCACGTTGGCCGAGTCGGGTGACCCGAAGGCGTATGCCTTGCCACGCCCTTTGTTGCACAGCGGCAACCTCGATTTTTCTTTTGCCGGCCTCAAAACCGCGGTGCTGGTGCAAAGCCAGCGCATGTTGGCTGCCGGTGGCGTCACCAGTTTTCAGGCCCTGCCTGCGCAACAGCAGGCGGATCTGGCGGCATCCACGCAAGCCGCGATTGTGGAGG
>JAIXVK010000181.1 GCA_027483085.1 Comamonadaceae bacterium
CCTACCGAGACTGTTCACGCATCCTTCTAAGTTGACACGCAGCCTCGCCCCTATTTTGGGGTGGGGGTGTTTCTTGTCGTCGGGCCACGGTGCCCAGAGCGAAAGTAACTCGATGATTCGTATCAAATTTTTGCAATTGATGCCGCTGCAGGGCGGTATTTGCGGCGGTGCGCCCGTGGCGCGCCCCTCTTCCAACCAGATTTACGTAGGAGCCTGACATGGCAGTAGTTGAATTCACGTCTGAATTTATGAGCACTGGTCGCGTTGTTCCGATGGGCCAGTCGAAGATCCAATACGGTGTGGCTGGAACCCCTCGTCTTTCTCTGGAATGCAGGGTGACTCCAGGCTCTGTAGACACATGGTATGTCCGCTTGGATGGCCCCAAAGGGCTGATTCATAAGCGACTGGGGACTGTCAACGACCTCAGTGTCGCGCAGGCCCGAAAGCTTGCTGAGCAGATAAAAGCTGAACATCGACTGACTCAGAAGGCTAAGACGACGCCTTTAGTCATGGATGTGCAGGAAAAAATGACCCTGGAGAAATTCTTCCACGATATCTACATGCCCCAAGCAAAGATACACAAGCGCTCTTTTAACAAGGACGAATCGTTATTCCGTGTCCGCATCGGGCCGAAGTTCGGCCATAAGTTGCTCTCGGAAATTTCCCGCAGGGATGTGCAGGCTTTCCATCACGCCCTGCTTGCCGAGGGACTGTCGCCAGCAACCTGTAACCACCATGTGGTTCTGTTGCGTCGATTCCTGTCCGTTGCGGTATCGCTGGATTTGATCCAAAAGAACGTTCTGCGCGGAATTCCTCTGATGCCGGTGGACAACCTGCGCGATGTTTTTCTGACGCCAGAGCAAACCACCCGCTTTGTGGAGGTATTGACCACTGACGCTAACCGTTCGGTTTGCATGGCATTGCTCTTTATGCTGAACACGGCATCCAGAAAAATGGAGGCATTGAAAGCGAAGTGGAGTGACATCGACTTGGAAAGTCAGCTTTGGTACATCCCAGCTATTAACAACAAATCCAAGCGGCCAAAGACACTGCCACTTAATTCTGGTGCGCTGCAAGTGCTTATGCAGTTGGAATCCAGAGGGACGAGTGAGTATCTTTTCCCAAGCCCTGAGTCTGGTCGTCCATACACAACCATTGCGCGAGTGTTTTGGCGTTTGCGTGAGAAAGCAGGCTTGCCAGAGAACTTCCGCGTGCATGACTTGCGAAGCTCTTTTAGTGCTCGCTATCTTGGGGCTGGTGGCAGCATCTTCTTTCTACAGAAGCTACTGGGCCATCAGGATGTGCGCACTACCGCCAATCACTATGCACGACTCTCCGCCAAATCGCTGCTGGAAGCTGCAAACGTAGGTTCCGTGGCACTTCCCCAACTGGAGTCGAAAGCAGCATAGGCGGGGCATACAGGACTGGTCCAAGTCACTTGCGAGGGCAGCTTGGACCACTGCTGCGGATTTCGGCATAGCTTCGGCATCGGATCGGCAGCCATCGGCACTAGCTATCGCTATCTCGTTGTTTTATATGGAGAAAACGGATGGCGATTGCACGAGGGGGCTCGGAAACCTTCGGCAACTCCTTCGGCAAAGTTGGAGGGCGCCCTCCAAAAGTACGAAAAGTCCTTACGTTTCTTGGACTTACAATCCCCACCTAGGAATGGGTGTCGGGTGTTGAAAATCCTTGTGTCGGTGGTTCGATTCCGCCCCAGGCCACCAGATATAAAGCGGCATTTCTTTCAAAGAGATGCCGCTTTTTCTTTGTCGGTACTTGTTACTTCTCTGGATTTGCCACTAGTCCCTATGGGCACTTGTCTTGAGGCAACGAAGGGTTTAACCTTTGGATGCCGTGTGAGTGGGTTCCAGCACGCGGCGGGAGTGGGGAAGCGATACAGGCAATAAGCCGCGCTTCACAGATATAAAAAAACAATCTGGGGTATCACATGTTCAGCAAAATTTTCGGCAAAAGTGCGTCCGGAGGGGCCCAGCGATCTGAGGCCCAAGACTCCAGGGGGCTCGAAGTAGTTGAGGATGATCCTGAAACTTCCTGGAGTTTGTGGGACAACGCCTTGGCTGCGCAGGATTCCCAACACAGCATGCTGGATGCTGCGGGCAATACGCGTCCGAACGGTAGCGGGGTGCAACACCGCATGCCCGGGCTCTATCCGGCCCATCGTGCTTTGGATTTTGATGATGCCCCCACGCGCCCGATGGGGCTGGATGAGAAAGAGCCCGAAGTGCTGGCCGCAGAGGCCTTGGAGCGGGTCGAATTGCACCACCACCGGATTGCCCAAACGATTCGTACGCTGTGGGGCTACAAAGAGTGCAGTGCTTACATCAACCAACTCATCATGAGTGGTGGCGATGGCATGGGGAATGCTCGCATCGGATTCAAGCCTGAAGCGGTCGAGGCCATGCTGCAACTGGCGGATTTGCACGATGTGCTGTTCGGTCCCGCAGAGCCCCCCGCCGATTCAGGGTTTGCGCCGTCGGTGCATTCCAGCTTGCGCGGGCTGCGCCGATAGCCCTTACCCATCCAGCAGGGTCAGCCCTACGCTGAGCACCGTGCGCTGGCGGTTGTAGTCCATCAAGGAGTCGCCGTAGCCCGTAAACAGCTCGGTGTGTAAGCGAAGGCTGCTCCGGTTGGCGTTCTCAGTCGCACTCCCGATTTTTTTGAACCAG
>JAIXVK010000474.1 GCA_027483085.1 Comamonadaceae bacterium
TGGACTACCACGTGCCTTTTGGCGGGCGCAAAGGCAGCAGCTACGGCTCGCGCGAGCAGGGCAAATACGCGGCCGAATTCTTCACCACGGTGAAGACGGCTTACACACTGGCATAAGCCAGTAAGTAGTTCACTGATTGGTGCTAGAAAAAGGCTGAGCAGATGCTTAGCCTTTTTCTCATCATTTATGGCACCAATCGCTTGTTCCATCCCTTGGAAGGCGTTCGAAAGACTTCGGCTGATGTCGACCCAAAGCGGACTTCTGGCATGTAGTACAGGTTAACCAGCAGCTGACTTTGAAGGAACGCTCATCAGGCACGTAAGCTGATTTACCAGAGCGTTCGCTGAAACGCTATGGAACGCCCCCGAGCTCCCATGCTTCACAGCTGATGGGTATCAACCTTGGCAGTTGGGCTGACACTTCCGCTCGCATTCAATGCACTTGTGAAGCCGGCTCTCGTTGCGAGACGGCCGACTTCTGGGTTTTGAGTCAACCTGGATGGCTTAGCTTTACTTTGTTCGCTGTTTTGCCAGTTGCAGGCCGATCGCGATGAACAGTAGCTGTACCACCACGCGGATAGTCGCCGCTACTGGCGGAGGAAACACGGGATCGGGTCTGAAGAAATCCCAGACGTGTAAGGGGAGGTATCCAAAGCAAAGTGCCGCAAAAGCAAGTCCTCCCCAGATGCGGTAGCGCGGGATTACAGCGGCTAGACCTATCGCAATTTGCAGAACACCTGCTCCCAGAATCACTGGAAGCGCAGGTAGAAAGCTTGGCACCAGAGGGGCAAAGCCTTGCGGATTCATGAGGTGAGCCAACCCACCTCCAATCATGACGATGGCGACGACTCCCGTGAGCAGCCATTCATAGAATTTGGATCTATTCATCACTTCTGCACCTTGGTAGCTGCGATGGCGACATCTTTCCAACTCTCCCATTCGGTCAAGCGAGCCTGGTAAGTGCTTGGAACGAGCATGGTGGGCAACACACCTAGGAAGAACCTCAGCGGTGGCTTTTCAGCGTCGACCAACGCAAGGATTGCTGGCCCCACTGCCCCAGGTTCACCGAACACCTCTGCCGGCATTTGACGTGCAGCCAATGCTTTGCGAACGGGTTCATACGCGGCAATTTGCGCTGCATGTATTGCTGATGAGCCCGCCCAATCAGTGGCATACGGACCTGGTTCTACCAAAGTCACCTTAACTCCAAACCCTGCGACTTCTTGAGCAAGTGCGTCACTCAGTCCTTCCACTGCCCACTTGGAAGCGTGGTATCCACCCAAGCCCGGGAACGTCATGACACCGCCGACAGTGGAAATTTGCACGATGTGACTTGAAGCTTGGCCTCGCAAGACTGGAAGCACCGCTTGCGTCATATTGAAGAGTCCAAAGAAGTTGACCTCCATCTGGTCTCTCATCTGCTGCTCGGTGAGCTCTTCTACCATCCCAAACAGGCCATAGCCTGCGTTGTTGACCACCACATCAATGGTGCCCAACGCCTCTTTAGCGTTTTCGGCCACATCAAAGCAGTTTTGACGATTGGTCACATCCAGCGCCATCGGTATGGCAGAGGAACCGAACTCATCTGACAGACCTGAAAGCGTCAACGGATCTCGCGCTGTGGCGACGACACGGTCACCGCGTGCCAAGGCGGCTCGTGTAAATTCGTATCCAAGTCCACGGTTCGCTCCTGTAATAAGCCAGTGTTTCATGCTGTGATTTCCTTTCGAGTTAGCATCTGAACAGTGCAAAGATAACACTGCATCTAAACAGTGCATAGATAATGCTAGAAAACCCACAAACAAAGTCCGGTTATCACCACGGGAACCTCAAGACTGCACTCATATCGGCAGCGGATGAGATCATCAGAGAGAAGGGAATTGAAGGTTTCTCACTGCGTGAGTGCGCACGTAAAGCAGGCGTTTCCGTTGGTGCACCGGCACACCACTTCGGAACTGCCACTGGTCTTCTGACAGAGGTTGCTTTACTGGGTTATGCCGACCTCGGCTTGATGCTCAACGCTGTACCTGTTACTCCTGACCCGGGTAGCGATATGCGTGCGCTTGCAATTGCCTATGTCACCTTTGCGATGACTCACCCTGGTCGGTTCAGACTGATGTTCCGTCCTGATCTGATCAATCGTGAGGACCCTCGATATGGCCAGGCGAGTACGGAAGCGCTGTCAGGTTTCGCGGGCGCTATTTCAAGACGTAAAGAAGTCGGGCCAGACAAAATGGCTGAAATCTTCGTCGTGTGGTCTTCCATTCACGGAATGGCCAACTTGGTTATTGACGGGAAGGCCCGTTACCTTTTTGGAGGAGTAACACCCGAGCAGTTTGTGGCGTCTGTACTGCCCGGTGTCTTAACCCGTTCTTGGCCGTTTAGCTGATTTCGCAAGAACGAAGGCTGTCTCGTTAGTCGAGCCTCAAAGGGGGAATATCGACCCAAAGCGGAGTCTCCCTAATTACATTCAGAGCTCGAAGGAGACATTGCAGATTGCCTGCAGCTGGCCCTCAGCCGGTCAACGCCATTTGGCTTCTCCCGGACAAAACAATGTCAGCGAGTTACGTTACAAACCGATTGTGACTCGATGGCAAAAGCTAAGCCGCACCTAGGCGGCATCCTTTGAAGGATCAGAGGCTTTCACTACGTTCTCCGAATTAAGCATCTTCTCCGCCAGAACCTCTGCAATGCGGAGTGTTGCAATGGCCTCTGCTTTTGCAACGTTTAAGACATCTGCTGCTGTGCACCTAGCCACTTGCAGTGTTTCTTTGGCCGCGGCTGCCATTTGCACACCGTCGCTTCGTTCAATGGTTGTCATTGCACTTGCAGCAGCGGCAAGAGCGAGGTCGACAATCGCCTCCGCTCTTGCTACCTCTTTTGCAGTGAGTTTCGCCTGCTCCAAAATTCGTTGTGCTGCGTCGTTTCTCAATGAACTTGGTTCCGCCATAAGTGCTTTTGGATTGATCATCGTCAAGTCTAAACAGCGCTCTGCTTCACGTATGTGCGCTGACGGACATACGCCTACCAACATGGATTCAGATCAGGATTGCAGACATCGCGAACGGCACTGTGACTTGAACATCTAGGCGGTGCAGTCGCGCCCCCCCGCGAAGTGCTGATTTGTGACCTTGAATTTGCACGACAGCATCAGTGCAAAGTCACCAAGGTTCACCGGCGAATCGTTCAACTAAATAGTCTAGTAAGGCTCTCACTGCTGTAGACAAATGCTTACGCGATGGGTAGAGCGCATAAATCATCATGGAAGGCAACTCCCAGTCTGTTAGGACCGCTTGAAGCTCGCCACTTTTGACATACGGATTCACGAGTGGTGCTGGCTGAAGCGCAATGCCGCCCCCCACTATTGCCGCACGCATCAATGTCGTAGCTTCGTTAGCGCTAAAAGCACTGGTTACAGCTACGTTCACCTCTTCCTCACCCTGCTTCAATTGCCAGATGCTTTTCCCAAAATTCGCATAGCTAAGGCACTGATGACGTGATAAGTCCGAAGGGTGTTGAGGTACACCGTGCTTGGCTAAGTAGCCACTGGACGCCACAAGTACCGAATCACATCGCGCCAAAGGCCTGCCGATGAGCATTGGGTCGGGCTCTGCACTTACTCGTATAGCAAGATCAATACGTTTTTCAACAAGATTGAGGGCTCCTTCACTTGCGTCCAAATCAATTTTGAGACGTGGATGCTTAGCCAGAAAGTCAACAATTGCCGCACTCATCTGAGCATAGGCAAAAGATACGCTGCAGGTAAGCCGGAGCTGGCCGCGGAGTTCGTCGTCGATCGTCTTTGCTGTCTCTTCCTCTAAGTCCTGAACGAGTGTCAGGGTCTGTTGACAGCGTCGTAGCGCTTGCTCACCCGCATCAGTAAGCGAAACATTGCGCGTGGTTCGTTGCAGCAGCCGAGTATCCAACCACTGTTCCATCGCGCCGACATAGCGCGTGACCATCCCACGCGACATGTTGAGCTTGTCCGCCGTGGCACTGAAGCTGCCGCTAGTTGCAACTTCGACAAAAGCGCGCATAGCTATAAAACGGTCCATAAATTACCTATTTGATCGATTTATGCAACATGCATGCGTCCATTATGGGGTTTATTTGATCGATATACGCAAATAAACTTCGGGCTGCATTCAATGCAACCCCTAAACCCTGGAGATTTTTATGTTCCGTACCTCGTTAACCGCAGCCGCAATTTCACTGGCCTTTGTAGGCGCTCAAGCCGGCCAGCCACTTCAAATCAAGGTCTATAACGCCGATGGCAATAGCTTTCATTTCAACTCTACGCTCGTCTACGGAGAGAAAGAGGCCATGGTCATCGATGCTGGCTATACCCGTGCCGATGCTTTACGAATTGCAGCCAATGTGCTCGACAGCGGCAAGACGTTGAAAACCATTTATGTCAGCCAAGCTGATCCGGACTACTACTTTGGAGTAGAGACCATAAAGCAGGTTTTTCCTGATGCCGACGTGGTGACTACGCCTGCAGTGTTGGAAAAAATCAATGCCAAGCTGGCAGGAAAGTTAGCCTTCTGGGTACCCAAAATGGGGGTGAATGCGCCCCGCACCCCTGTTTTGCCCAGAGCAATTGAAGGTAATGTGCTCACGATTGAAGGACAGACTGTAGAGATCCGTGGAACAACCGGACCTCTGGCGCACCGCCCGTTTGCGTGGATTCCTTCTATCAAGGCTGTCGTGGGCACCATTGGCGTGTTTGGAGTTAACTCTCATGTGTGGACTGCCGATACCCAAACCGCAGCTCTGCGCGGTGCGTGGGTCGCACAACTTGACGAGATGATTTCGCTGAAGCCCTCCATTGTTGTGCCTGGCCACATGCCCCAAGGTACTCCACTCGATGTGAAGAATGTGACCTACACGAAGGGATACCTACAAGCCTTCGAGAAAAATGCTGCCGCCACAAAGTCAAGCGCCGAGCTGATTGATGCAATGAAAAAAGACTATCCAGCCGCTCCCCCAGATATGTCACTTGAACTCAGCGCAAAGGTGAATAAGGGCGACGTCAAGTGGTAACCATTCAGTTATTCGCTTCTTACTGATTCAGCAAAAAAGACATAGATTGTGAATGTCATGTGCTCTGATCGAAGTGCTTTTGCACCTGTGTAAGGTCACCTCAATGATATTCATGATCTGTCTACGAATTACAGATTGTTTTGATGACTCCGTCACCCTGAAGACTGAATAGTAGAGCCTTCGGAGCTCGGATAGTCCTTCATCTTGACCCTCTAGTTTCTGAGAAAGGTTAACCGGCTTGATTCTCATGCAAGCGACTTGGTTGACCAGGAAACTAAATATCGTTATTCCCTCACCCTATGACAAACACACCCTCGAAAATCACCACGTTGACGTATTTGCTCGACCCCCTCTGCGGCTGGTGCTACGCCGTGTCGCCCGCTTTGGAGTTCTTGCAAAAAATAGAAGGTATAAAAATCAATATCGCACCCACAGGTCTATTTACAGGTTCAGGTGCGCGAAAAATGGATGCTGAGTTTGGCGCTTATGCGTGGTCGAATGATGAGCGAATCGAGAAGCTAACTGGGCAACACTTTTCACAGGCTTACCGCGATGAAATTCTTGGTAAGCCGGGTCAGTTTGACTCAGGTCCATTAAACACAGCACTTACGGCAGTTGCCTTAACCCAACCGGCGGCTGAACTTTCGACTTTGCACAGCTTGCAACATGCACGCTATGTGTTGGGTCTCGACACAAGTGATTTACATGTCGTGGTTCAGGTGCTTGAGGGTCTTGGCCAAAATGAAGCAGCCGAACTGCTTCAGAACTCAGATGCTGAACTTCTTACAAGTACAAAACGCCGCGTTGACTTGTCCCAACAAATCGCACAGCAGTTAGGTGTTCGCGGTGTGCCGAAAGTGGCAGTGCATCGAGGTCATGGCTTGGACCTTCATGTGTTGAATACGGAGTGGCTCTTGGGCCCTCGTGAAGCGTTGGTTTCTGCGGTTTTTACAGACATAGGTACTGAATCAGTCTGAGTCAGAAAACTCCGTCTGCTTATTTCTCTGGAGTTCTAATTCCATTCAGTGATTACCGATGAATATGCTTTGACTTGGCATTGCATTAGCAATTTTATTGAAATTTCACTGCCAAGAAATTATTTCAGAGTATCGATTCTATTTTTTAACTTTTTTCTCCCAAGTTGGTTCTCTAATTCGAGGTTACTAGAATGTTTAAGTCATTACGTGGGGTCATGGCACTTTTAGGTGCCATAGGGGTTGCCGCAGCGCTGGCAATATCGGCACAGGGGTATGTGTTCATAAACAAACTCGATACTTCCGCAAACAAGGTCTACGTTGCCAAGGATGTAGTGGCGGACATTCTCCCGCCGCCCATGTATCTGATTGAGATGCGGCTTGTGCTCTCCATGATGATGGATGGAAGCCTGTCGGCGACTGATGGGAAAAAACGTTTTGACGAACTGGCAGTCGAATACGCTCAGCGCGTCGAATATTGGACAAAAGCCCCACCTTTCGGCTTGGAGGTCAAATTATTGGGGCCCCAGCATACGGCGGCCAAAGCCTTTATTGCCGCAGCGCGTATCCAGATAGTGGAGCCAGTGGTCTCAGGTCAGATGGATGTCGCCAATGGCAATCTCGCTGCGGTGCATAGCCTCTATATGGAACATCGCACGGGTGTGGATGCCACGGTAACGGAAGGTAATGCATTCGCCGCAGCCACGATGAAAGACTTTAACGACACGCACATCTTCAGCAATGGAGCCATGCTGGTTACTGCACTCGTGGCGGGGGTGATCGTGTTTGTGGTTTACCGCGTGGTACTGGCTAGCATCCAGAGACCTGTGCATGGCAGTACGCGGGCAGCCACGCTCATCGCAGCCGGAGACTTGGCTACGGTAGTTGAGTTGGACTTAGGGCGCACTGATAGTCTAGGTAATTTGCAAGATGCACTTCAGACTATGCGCACTGGCCTAAATGCTACGGTTTACTCCGTGCGAGAGGTTGCCCACAGCGTATCAGTGGCGAGTACAGAGATTGCCCAAGGTAATCACGACTTGTCTGCCCGGACTGAAAGCCAGGCGAGCGCTTTGCAAGAAACTGCCGCCTCCATGGAAGAGTTGACTACCGTCGTGAACCAGAACGCCGAGTCCGCAGTGCAGGCCAATATCCTGGCAAAACAAGCGGCTGATGTTGCTCAGCGTGGCGGCGCTGCCGTTGAGCAGGTGGTGGAGACTATGCGTGGCATCAATGAGTCATCTCGCCAGATCGCGGGCATCGTGAGTGTGATTGAAGGTATTGCCTTTCAGACCAACATCCTGGCCTTGAATGCAGCAGTAGAAGCGGCAAGAGCGGGTGACCAAGGACGAGGTTTTGCCGTAGTGGCGTCAGAAGTACGCTCACTGGCGGGGCGCAGTGCAGAAGCAGCCAAAGAGATCAAGATCTTGATTGGCGCCAGCGTGGAGCGAGTGAGCCATGGTTCCGCATTGGCAGATACAGCGGGTGTAACGATGTTGGATATGCTGCAAGCAACCCAGCGGGTGAGCAATATCCTTACCGAGATCAGCTCTGCCAGCCAAGAACAGTCCAGCGGAATCGCGCAAGTAAGAGATGCTGTCCTGCAAATGGACCAGGTCACGCAGCAAAACGCAGCAATTGTTGAAGAGATTGCAGCCGCAGCCAGCAGCCTCAAGACACAAGCTTCAGAACTGGTGAGCCAGATGGCACAGTTCTCACTCAGTGCAAAAAATTGAAACGTTCCTGTTTTATTTCACGGCCGCAAAGCAGACATTAATTGTGGTCTGCAAATGGCCCGAAGCGGCTGTTTAGTTGGGATACTTTGACTGATGGAAAGCCTCACCAAATGACAACGCTCAATACATAACTTGAGATGGTTCCGCATCTGATCGCTTCAACGGCGTAGCCTTAGCCAAGTTCATCCAAACATCAAAAGGTAAGTGATTGAACTGCCTCTTGGGCGCCATCCGCAAAATCTCTAGTCGTTCTTGAACCAACTGGATGACGCCACATTCAACCGGAATTTCGTCTGGTTCTGCGATGGGCCTGTCTTTGGCATCTCTACCCAGCACGTACCAGCACTGCCCTCCCAGCTCCAGATAAGCAGCTCGTTTCTCCGGTCGTTTGAGGTCGCCGAGCAAGTCCGCTCTGTTTACTTTGATCTCATGTACTACTGGCTCGAGGTAGGCCTGGACTGAGGAATTGCGGATAGAGAAGACATCCGGCATGCAGTAGCGCCAACTCCCCTGCTCCTCTGCCTGCAAAGTGACCTTCGCTCTAAGGCTCAGATTGGTCCATACAAGTCGTCCCTCTTTGAGCATGTCGTGGGCGACCTTTTCGACGAGCGCTTCATGAGGGTCTTTGGCTTGTCGGTTGGAGTTGGCAGCTAGTGCGAGGAACTGAATACCGACATCAGTGACTCGCATACGTTCATGACCACCCTCCTCTTGCAATCGCTCCAGCAGACCGGCAGCCAAGAGTTCAATCTCCACAACATCCAGACAGGGCCATCCTGCGGACCGGTACATATCTCTTAGACGTTTGGCATGTACCTTCTTGAGTCCAATGCCATTGACGACCGCAATGTGCTTTGCACTGCGCAGTTTGTTGGAGTCTTTACCGGTTTCTGTTTTGGTTTCTGTCATGTCTCACGCCCTTGCCACTGGCATGTCATCCCACCGGGTGGTGTACGCGGGGGTTCTCCGCAGTTGCTTCATGGACCATTCCCTTCGCACTCCATCCAAGCCTGCACTGGCAGTCAGGACGGTGCCTTTACCGAAGCGTTGGTTCAGGGTGTCCATGGCAACCATGAGCCGGGTTCGGTCTTCTTCTGAGTCACCGTCTTCCAGATCGAGCTCTGTCTGCTGGTTGGTATCGGGTTGTAGGTCCAGCAGCATGACGCCTGCCTTGGCGTAGTTGAACCCCGGCTTGAAGATTTGATTCAGACCTTGAAGGGCTGCTTTGACGATACAAGTGGTATCGGCGCTAGGGCGTCGCAATGGCGTGACCATGGAGCGGCTGTACTGCTGGTCTTTGCGGAATGGACTGGTACGGATGTAGACATAGACCTGTCCTGCAAGGCTGTGTTGCTTCCGGACTTTTTCAGCGGCTCGGGAGGCGAACTCTGTGACTGCTTCAGCTATGTGATGCTGTTCGGTGATAGGGCGACCGAAGGAGCGGGTGCATGCAATTTCCTTCTTGGCAGCCGGAGAGTGCTCCAGATCGATACACGGAGTGCCCTGAAGCTCCCGAACGGTTCTCTCCAGCACCACGGACCACTTGCTTCGCACAGTGGCCGGGTCCAGCTTCATCAGATCCCGCACCGTGTGGATGCCTCCGGCTTGAAGCTGCTTGCTGATCTGCCGGCCCACACCCCAGACTTCGCTCACTGCGGTTGCTGCGTACACAGCATCACGCTCTGCTTGATCCAGAGCTGCCAGATTGCAGACTTGAGCGAGCTTGTCAGGGTAGACACCAGGCTTGCGTTCGGCGGTCTTGGCGATGTGATTAGCTAGCTTGGCCAGAGTTTTGGTAGGGCCGATACCGATTCCGCAGGGAATGCCTACCCACTGCAGGATGCGAGCCCGGATCTTGTGACTGCGCTCTACGAGATCACCCTTGACGCCACTGAGGTCGATGAAGGACTCATCGATGCTGTAAACCTCTTGGGCGGGACCAAGTCCAGTTGCGAGGCTCATCATCCGGTCGGACATGTCACCGTACAAAGCAAAGTTGGCAGACAGGACCACTAAGCCGGCATCCTCGGCCAGGTGCTTGATCTGGAACCAGGGAGCTCCCATGGCGATGCCCAGCGCCTTGGCTTCGTTGCTACGGGCGATGGCGCATCCGTCGTTGTTGGACAGAACAACGACCGGCAGACCATTCAGGCTGGGGCGGAAGACCCGCTCACAGGACACATAGAAGTTGTTGCCGTCTACCAGGGCGTACATGGAGTCACCAAGCCAATGATTTAGGCGGAAGGAAACTGCTTGATGCAGCTGGTGACCACGCCCCAGATTTCTATGGTCTGACCTTCCTTGGGCACTATGTCCGGATAGGTCGGGTTGGCGGCTTGAAGCTTGACCCTTCCCGCACGCTGATAGAGCTGTTTGACGGTGAACTCACCATCCACCACAGCGACCACGATCATCTTGTGCCGTGGCTTGATGGCCTTGTCGATCACCAAAATGTCGTTGTTGAAGATCCCTGCATCTTGCATTGAATCCCCGGCAACCCGCTGCACATAGGTGGCTTGCGGGTGGATCACGAGTTCCTTATTCAAATCAATGCGGGATGCACCCTCATCTTCAGCCGGGCTCGGAAATCCGGCTACCACTTTGTTGGACACCATGTCTAACAGGCAGGGGAGGGCAGTGATATGGATCGGGGGACCAGCGGAGATGATGCTGTACATACATACAGTTTAATAGAGTTGCTGCATTTGCGCTATTCCGGCCAGCGGAATAGGCACGCAATGTAAGTGCACACGCCTGTTCGTGTGCCAGTTACACCTAACAGCCGGTTGAGCAGGAGGGTACTGGAGGAGGGGGGGCAGGCTGTCTAGGTGGCGTATCTAACTCTTGCGGAAATCCGTCCCGCTTCGCTGCATGCCGCGCCAGCGCGGCATATGGGATACCGGGGCGAGACAGGAAGAAGCGTTACCGTTGAACGAGTTGGCGTCGATCGGCGGTGCTGTTACTGTTGAACTATGAGCTGTCCCTTTACTCCAGTAAAGAGGTAAAAATCAAATGGCCATTCTCGTATTGAGCCTTGTCGCGGGCACCGTGGCAGCCGTAGGCATCTGGTTTGCCTCGCGAGATACTGCGCCGCTGCCGTCACGGCCAACCCACCCCATTGATGAAACCTAGTTCAACGGTAACCGCCTCTGGAGGTGGTGCTTGGCGTTACCGTTAAACGAGTGGATGCGGAGTGGGGTAAATCAGCGTCGAAAGTGGGGCGCCGACGCCAAAATTAGCTCTTTTTGATCCAAAACGGTTTGTTGCCTACACATTCTGTGGCTGACAGCGTTACCGTTGAATCGGCTTTTAAGGGTCCGAGCGTCGTTCGGAATCGGCTCTGTTACTGTTGATTTGCATGACAGCTTGCAGGCCCTGAGTGATGAAACACGGTTCAACAGTAACGGTCGACGAGAGTGTTGCTGAGCGTTACCGTTGATTAGCCCTTGAGTGTGATACCGGCGCCATGGTGGCAGCGATCGTCCCGCTTTTGAGAGTTCCACTGGCGAGTAGCTGGCGTTTTTTTGCGGTGAACAACTCGAACTCGTAATGCTTCGGTCGGTATGCATCAAATTCCGCATTTGTTCCAACCCTCTGTGTGTTCTTAGCTGGATGGCCGCGTTGGCTTGTGCAGTGAGGCGCTCAAGGGTGCTACTTCGTAAAGCCGCTGCGCTTCAATGTCATTGTTTCGTTTATTTCGTTTAGCCAGCTAAACACGCTATACTTTTGGGCGGGGATAGCACTTCGTATCTGGCACACGAATGCCAGGCGATGCACAAGGGGCAAAAAATGAGTCAAGAAAATCTATTGGAGCCGGTGACCAATGCACGTGAGGCCGAAATGGCCAAGGTAGCGCAGCGTTGCATCATGGCGGCACTGGATCACTCGCGCGCGCCCAAAATCGTTTTGGTGGAAGAGGGCAGTGATCCAGAAGCTGCTCCCACGATCGAGCTCCCTCCACAAGCGTTGCGTGCCATCGCTGATTTGTTGGGACTGATGGGTCAGCAGCAGCCGGTCATGCTCATGCCGCAAAAACATGAACTGACGACTCAAGAAGCGGCGAACTTTCTGAATGTTTCTAGGCCGCATGTGGTCAAGCTGATCGAGCAAGGCTCCCTGAAGCACCGCAAAGTAGGCCGGCATCGCCGCGTCGAGTTTCAAGAGCTCGTCGCCTTTCAGCAGCAACTGCAACAGCGTTCGGACGATGCCTTGCAGCGTTTGACAGATATCTCTCAGGAGCTTGGGTTGTACTGATGGCGGGGTCTTCGCGTTACACGGCAATATTGGATGCAAATGTTTTGTATCCCAATCTGCTGCGCGATATCTTGTTAAGTCTTGCTGCATCGGGTCTCTATCACGCCCGATGGAGTACGGAGATCAACGATGAGTGGACACGAAATCTGGCGCGCAACCGGCCTGATATCGAGTCTAAGATTCCGTTGTTGCTGGAGCAGGTCAATCGCTCCGTTCCGGATTGCTTGGTAGAAAACTACGCTTTCATGGTCGAGAGTCTGAAGCTACCGGATCCGGACGACAGGCACGTATTGGCGGCGGCCATTGTGGGACACGCTGACGCTATCGTGACTTCCAACCTCAAAGACTTCCCAGCTGATGTATTGGCTGAGCATGGAATTGAGCCGCAACACCCCGACGACTTCATCATGAATCAACTGGAGTTGCGCCCCTTTGAGGCCTTGGAAGTGTTCAAGCGGGTGAGGGCGAGACGAAGGAATCCGCCATGTACCGCTGCTGAGCTGATCGATATGGTCGAAAGAAGTGGCCTGCCACAAGCTGCTCAGTATTTGCGTGCGCGTGTTGGACTGATTTAGCGGGTGTCCTATCGAGTCCATCTGCCTGGAATATGGCTATGGACTGCGCTATGACCAAACAGCCGGTTGATCAGGAGTGGAACTGAGGGCCTGGCGATTTGGGTGGTGGCTTGTTGGTTGGCTCCGGGCCGTCAAAGCCCGTACCGCTGCGCTACATGCCGCGCCGAGCGCGGCATACGAACCCGTGCAGACAGGCGTTACCGTTGGACTATGTGCTCCGGAGAGCGATACATCTTGGGACAAAACGGGGTTCTGCAGGCCCCTAAAGCCACTTCTCGCCTCCAAATTGCCTAATTTTTGAGCAAATTGAGGTGATGGCGTTACCGTTGATTCGCGTTTTGGAGTTTTGAGGCACCGGTTGGGGCCGGTGCGTTACTGTTAATTCACAAAACGCCCACATGGAAGGAATTGGAATGGATATTCTCGTTTTGAGCCTTGTTGCCGGGCTGGTGGTGGTCGGTGGCATATGGATGGCCAAACGTGACACTGCTCCGCCTTCCTCTACATCTGCCCATACGGAGTAAGTAAGTTCGGTTCAACGGTAACGGTAGAGTCAACCCACAGTGCGCGTTACTGTTGAACCAAGTTTTGTTACTCTTGATCAGCGCTTGCGCCCCGAAAACGCCTGCGCTGCAGCCTTGGCGAGCTCCAGAATTTCGACCTGCTGTTGAAGCTCCGTGATCAATTCCTTCAGGTCTTTCACTTCTGATTTTTTGAATTGGACGTAGTTCCAGAGGCGCTGACGTCTAGCAGCTAATTTGGCTTTTCGATTGGAGAGTTCGGCCCTCATGGTTTGAACCTCCGCCAGACTCGCTGCTTTTTGTTGGGCTATTTTCTGCCGCACAGCGGCAGCTTCCTGGATTACTTCCAGTGCTTTTTGTCTCTTTTGGGCGCTTGGAAAGATCCAAGTGTTCATGATCATTTGTGCAGCGCCGATCAACAGCAAAAAAACCAGTGGCAAAAAGACGAGCTTGAAAGCCATCCACGCCAGGAACTGCCAGGAGCCGTGGGCGGATAGCCCTTCCTGAACGAGTCCGGCCCCGATTTGATCGCGGCCGAAACAAGTGTTCACCAAAAAACGGCAGCCCTGGCTGAATGCAATTTCACCTATGCGCATCTCCTCATGGCGCTGAAGTTTCGTGTTTTGAATCTGGAGCTCTCTCACCTCGGCCTGAAGTTTGGAGATCGTCTGATTCGCTTTTTCGATTTCACGGTCGTCGGTAGAGCACCCGAGGAACGTGGTCAGAAGCGTCAGGATCAGAAGGAATCGAACAGCTGGCATACGACTTTTCCTTCAATCTCCGTGGGCACTGTGTACTGCTCAGAAATCTTCCATTTGGATGTGTTTTCGGCCCCCTCTTTTTTCCAATGATTGAACTTTGAACCGGGTTCGAATTGCGCGCGGTAGCGCTCTTGAATAGCGGGGCTGTCAGTCAGTACTAACACTGTGTCAAATCTTGCGGGTGATTGTTTGGACGGCATCAGAGACAAGATGGTGGACAGCACAAATTGATCCAGATGTCTGTCCCATTTGCTTGTAAGTTCAATTTCCACGGCAACACGTTTGCTATCCATGATCCACAGAATGTCGGGCTGTTTCATGTTCTTCACAGACATCACTGCCAGTTCGCGTTCGGTCTGAAATGCAAAGTCTGGTCCAAGCATGTTTGCGGTGGCTTGCTGTCCCAAGGCGGAATGTCGAATATGGGTCTGTCGGATCCGGAATGGATCTAGCTCGTACTTGATTAGTTTTTTTTGAAAACGCTCGACCTCTTGGAGACCTCGCTCAGTCAGGACGACTATTTTTTTTGGGATCCCTTTGATGCCGGCAGCTTCCGGGACCATGGTCCTGACGAGCTTGTTTTTCTCCAGCCTTGAAGTCAATCGGTTGTTTTTGGAGCCGCTGATTTGTTCTAAAACGGTGGGCCAACTCCATCCCCATCTGTAAATCCACAGAAGGGCTTGTTGTTGTTTATGTTCTCCGATCTGTCGTGTGTTCAGGCCGGATTCGAGGCGAGTGCGCAGGGCGTCTTTGCTTTGCTTTGAAAAGGTCATGCCGCGAAGTTACTGATTCATTTCAAAGTGGAGAAATTCAATTTCATGACGCTTGTTCTTAGCTGTAGCGAGGTAGCCACATCAGTTTTTCCATGGCAGTTTGTCGTGGTGCTAGGCATGGTGTGAGTTGGCACCATGTCTATCTGCCATATCTGTGTGTTACTACAATGAGGGGGACGGAGGCCGGAGCGCACCCCCTCACGGGGGTGGTCGGCTAGGGCCGACTCCCTGCTCCTCAAGGGCTGGACGCCCTTGTCCTCCTACCCTTCGCGCTGCTGTCGCAGCTCCAGCGGCCTGCGGCCTCGGGAGCCCCCCCGCTTGACAGCGGGTACCCAGCTTCCTGCAGGCTGAACTCGCGCCCTTCGGGACGGCTCATTCAGGTCAACGCCCTGGCGGGCTTTTGACTTGGCTACGCCAACCTTGGGAACCTGGGTACCCGTTGCCACGGGGGGGCGGAGCTCCGCTCCCCACTTGCCTGAACCGGCGCTGGGGCGCCTAAACCGCTGGGGCGGTTTTCAGGCCGCTGTCGTCGCTGCGCGACCCAGCTAAGCGGTTCCCCTCGGCTCGCAATTCCCGCCTGTCGGCGGTTGCGAGTCGTCCTGGCGGACGACCCTGACGGGCCTTTTGTTGGGCAGATCTGAGAATGAAGTTTCACTCAAATTCGTTCAGCATCCACGAGAAAACGCGGCGACTCCCATGCGTTGCAGTTATACGTTTCGATCGATAGACTCCGCTCGATTTTTAAATGGAGTCACACATGGATTTGGAAAAACGTATCGCTGATCTGGAGCAAAAACTCAAAGAAACAAAGGAGAAAGCTGCGAAAAAAGCTGCTGCCAAAAAGGCACAAGATCAAGCTGCTTTGAAAGCTGCCACCCAAAGAAAGCAAGCGCTGGCCGGTGAATTTCTACTGGATGGAGCGTTCGATGTTGGTGCTCTCGTTAACGTTAAAAATCAAAGATTTGATGCATGGCTCACTCACCCAGCCGATCGGAAGTTGTTTGGATTTCCTGTGGGATCCACGAACATATCGGGATCTCAAGGTGGAAATCATGCGTAAAGAATTTCGTGAAGAGTGGGCGAGGCTGAATCCTGTTTTTGTGCGTCCTGAGGACTCGGTTTTTCAAACTATTCGACATGCAATCAAAGAGACATTGCATGGAATTTTTGCCCCACTTTTTCTGTTTGTCTGGGTCGTGAAGTTGGCAGGGCGACGCTTGAAAGCGTTCACTTGCGGGATGATCTAAGCAGTCCTTAGCGCAGCAAGAGTTACTGCACCAGAAAGCAGTAATTTTTCAACGTTCAACAGGTTGCCTTAATGTCTGCTTGAGGCTGGAAGTTATGCCGCACGAACGGCTGATCTTAGGGGCTTCTCCAAGATGCTGATCTACCCGTTTGCAGCTAATCATTTAGATGGCTGTCGTCGGTCACATAGGCATGTCCCAATAGTGCACATACGGGCCGATATCGTTGCCTATAAGGAGCAGGTAGATAAACTTCCCCTTGTCCAGTTTTATTGCAAAATCCTTTGAAGAATTCGGGGAGCAGGAGCATTGACAATGCTGAGTGGCGGGGTATACCGGCGCGCTCAAAAGATCTCCCCGACAACACCTTGAGGGAGGACACAATGAAGCTACAGGCCTACCGGCTGCAGAACTATCGCCGACTGCGCGACGTTGTCATCGAGCTC
Organism: Comamonadaceae bacterium; assembly: GCA_027483085.1. Lineage (GTDB taxonomy): Bacteria > Pseudomonadota > Gammaproteobacteria > Burkholderiales > Burkholderiaceae_C > Allorhodoferax. The sequence continues at coordinate 16,327 of JAIXVK010000474.1, forward strand.
GATGACGAGATCTCCATATTTGTCGGCGCCAACAACAGCGGAAAAACCTCCGCTGTTCAAGGCCTGTACTCAATGCTCCGTGGCGAAGCAAAGAAGTTTGAGCTCTTCGACTTCAGCGCTGCGCTGTGGGCTGAGATTGACGCTATTGGTAAGACTGCTCCAGGGGACCAGGATGCACCCAAGAGATTGCCGTCGATCCTTTTGGACCTCTGGTTCCGCGTTAGTGAAGATGATCTCGCCACCGCAATGTCGCTCCTTCCCAGCACAGAGTGGGACGGCAAGTGCGTCGGCATCCGTGTGGCGTTCGAGCCTCGTGATGCCTATGAACTCGTTCGAAACTTTCATGAACTGCATGAGAAAGCGAACAACGCGGCTATTGCACTGGCTGCCAAGCGTAAAAAAAGCATAGAGCCTGCTGCCGAGGGGGGTACGGATACGGTTGAGGAAATGGGCGAGGCCAGCGAGTACAAGCCCTGGCCGGAGAGCCTCACGAAGTACCTCACCAAAGAGTTGAGCAAGGAATACACCTTTCGCTACTACGTGCTCGATGAACGCTCTTTTGACGGCTACCTAACAAAAGAAGTCGATTACGAGCCGCTGCCTCTTGGTAAGGAGCCGGGTGGTGCCGCTATCCTAAAGTCTCTAGTGCGAGTGGACTTTCTGCGAGCGCAGCGGCACCTCGATGATCCGGACGTCGGCAGCTCTGACCGTGCCGAAAGTCTGTCGAGACGACTGAGCCGTTTCTATCACCGTAACCTAGAGAAGCGTGGCGACGACCATGCGGCGCTCAAAGCGCTCGATACCTCCGAGAAGGAGCTGAACATCCACCTTGAGGAGGTGTTTAGTGACACCCTCAAGCGGTTGACTAAGCTAGGCTATCCAGGCGTGAACAATCCCGAAATCGTGATTCGGGCGGCCCTGGATCCGACTACCGTTCTGGGGCAGGACGCCAGGGTCCACTATGTGATTCCGGGTGCAGCTAGCGCTCAACTCCCCGACAGCTACAACGGCCTGGGGTTCAAAAATCTGGTCTATATGGTGGTGGAACTGCTCGACCTGCACGAGCAGTGGAAGGCCGAGGAAGATAAGCGAGCGCCGCTACATTTGATGTTCATTGAAGAGCCTGAGGCGCATCTGCACGCACAGATACAGCAGGTCTTCATCAGGAACGTTTTGCGCCTCCTTGAGGAGCCCAATGACCACGCGACGCTTTTCCACACCCAGCTCGTTATTACAACGCACTCCCCACACATCCTTTATGAGCGCGGGTTTTCTCCCATACGGTACTTCCGACGTGTCAGCGACCAGGTTGACCATCACACCGATGTACGGAATCTATCGCTTTTCAAGACGGGCGAGGCCGACGCTCCTGCGCGCGAATTCCTGCAGCGCTATCTGAAGCTGACGCACTGCGATCTCTTCTTTTCCGATGCTGTCATCTTGGTTGAAGGCAACGTCGAGCGCCTGCTTTTGCCCGCCATGATCGAGTCAGCTGCCACGCGCCTGCGTTCTTCCTCGCTGACCATCCTTGAAGTCGGTGGCGCATTTGCACATCGGTTCCAGGAACTGATCGCCTTCGTTGGACTCACGACGCTCGTAATCACGGATCTAGACAGCGTGACGGTAAAGATGGATGCCGAGAAGGCTGCCGTGAAAGGCGCTGACACTGATGGCACCATTGACGAAGATGACGAGGACAATGACCTCAAGCCCTTCGACCTCGAAGAAGACGACGAAACGGAACCGGGCCGAAAGAAGAAGACCAAGAAGCGCGGCAGCACCTGCCACGCGCATGTTGAAGACGCTGTCACATCCAACCAAACCCTTATTAGCTGGATCCCTAAGAAACGGTCCGTTGCAGAACTCTGGGAAGTGACAGCGGAGCAAAAGACGCTATCTCTGTCTAAGGGTTCTAGCGCTGAGGTTCGGGTTGCTTATCAGACCAAAGTTTCGGTAACGGTGGGTTCGGCGACCGCACAGCTCTGCGGCCGTACGCTTGAGGAGGCCTTTGGTCTTGAGAACGCAGATTGGTGTCAAGCTGAGGCCAATCGGTCGGTCGGCCTCAAGCTGAAGCGCGCACCCTGCAGCCCCGAAGAGCTGGCTGAGAAGTTGCATGACAGGGTGGTCGGAAAGAATTTCGACAAGACTCGCTTTGCCCTTGAAGTCCTCGCTAGTGGGCCACACAATGGCTGGAAAGTCCCCACTTACATCGTCGAAGGCTTGGTCTGGCTCGAAGCGAAAGTGGCCCATGAGCTTGAGGCGGATATTGCCATCGCCACCGAGATTGAGCCGACTGCGATCGGCGCTGCGGCGATCATTTCTGAAGCGGAGCAGACGGCATGAGCAGGCGAGTCGATAGCCCGGACACCCAAGCCGACCGAGAGATCCATGCGTGCATTGCTGCGACGCCACCGCAGCCTTTCGTGGTTCGTGCCGGTGCAGGTTCCGGCAAAACCACATCTCTTATCAAGGCGTTGGACTGGGTGATGTCGGAACACGGGGCTACCATGAGGGCGAAGAAGCAGAAGGTCGCGTGCATCACCTACACAGACCTCGCTGCCAATGAAATCCTGGCGGACGTCAACGACGATCCATTGGTACATGTCTCGACTATCCACAGCTTCTATTGGACGATTGCCAAGACGTTTCAGGCGGATATCAAGGTCTGGTTGAAAAACGACATCCACAGGCGGATCTCCGAGCTGGAAGAAGAGTTCAAGAACTACGGCGTACGTGTTCGACAAACCACGCGCGACAGGAATAAGGCCGATCAGGCGCGCTATGTTCAGAATCTAGAAGCTCTTGGCGGCGTCAAGACGTTCAATTACGGCGTCGGAAGCGACTACGCGAAAGGCATCCTCGGCCATGAGGACATCCTTCAGCTCGCCGACTTCCTGCTTCAAAACCGTCCTTTGTTCCGAAGAGTCGTTGCACTGAACTACCCGTTCGTTTTTATTGATGAGAGTCAAGACACCTTCCCTGGTGTTGTGAAGTCGTTCAAGGATGTTGAAGCCCAGATGCAGGGCAAGTTTTGCCTCGGGTTTTTTGGCGACCCGATGCAGTCGATCTTCATGAGAGGCGCAGGGGACATTCCGCTCGAAGGCCATTGGCGAGCGATCACGAAGCCAGAGAATTTTCGCTGCGCCAGGCAGATTCTGGACATAGCCAACGCCGTGCGCGCTCAGGGCGACGGCATGGTACAGGTCCGCGGTTTGCACGAAAAGGTCGATGGAGTCCTCAAGCCGGTGGAAGGCTCGGCCCGGATGTTCGTCCTGCCGAACACGCAGAACAGAACCGAAACTCTGGCAAAAGTCCGAGCGTGGAGCGGAGCGACTAACAACGACCAGAGTTGGACTACACCAGATAACGCGGTCAAGATTCTTGTCATCGTACACCGCATGGCGGCAAACCGGCTCGGCTTCGGCGGCATCTACTCGGCGCTTAACGACAAAACGTCGGAGGCTATGAAGCAGGGGATGCAGGACGGCACCGGCTGGCCCGTTCGACCTTTCCTTAGTTTCGCGCTGCCGGTCACTGCAGCGATGAAGGCAGGCAATGAGTTCGCAGCGATGAACCTGCTACGTGAGTTTAGCCCTCGCTTGGCACCTGCTGCACTGACCGGGCGCCGTGCTGCAGATGTGCTGTGCGGGCTGCGCGCAGCCGTTTTGAAGCTAGTCACCATGCTGGATGAGACGGAAACCACTGTTGGTGACATTGCCCTTCATCTCCGCGATGAGACCCTTTTCGAGTTCGACGAGCGCTATGCCCGCTTGCTTAGCTTGGTCGGAAGTCGTACCGATGCAGCTCAAGATACAGAGGCTGCCGATGCGGCTCCTACCGAGGTACGAACCTCGGACACAGCGATGCTCAAGTTTCTTAAGTGCTCTGCGAAAGAGCTACTGCCATACGAACGCTATGTATCAGAAGGCTCACCCTATGCCACACAGCATGGCGTGAAAGGCGCCCAGTTCGAGCGTGTCATCGTGGTGATGGATGAGGAGGAGAGCGAGTACCGAACCTACAACTACGAGCGTGTTTTCGCCAGTGCTGAGGCTCGTGCGGCAGATCGCGCAGGAGCCCAAGGCGGCGATGAAAACACCTGGAGTCGAACGATACGATTGCTATACGTCTGCTGCACTCGCGCTAAGCGAGGGCTAGTTTTAACGTTCTTTGTTGCCGACCCGGCGGCTACTATAGAAAACGTTGTGGCAAATGGAATACTTCCTCGGAGTGCAGTCTTCACACATGATGCGCTGACTGCAATGCCGTAGGAGGACGGCGCATGTTGAAGACAGACAAAAGGCGTTTTCAGGTGATCCTGAAACGCGCACATGGCTAAAGAACGCTAGAAAGACAAACGGCCACCTAAGGTGGCCACTGCATGCAAGTCTATCTAGCCTTTCGGGACTCCCACTCCAGATGAGACCGGTTATCAGCAAAGAGTTTGGACCCTTCTTCATTATTGATAAAATATGTTATCAATAGTAAATGTGGCTGAAAGGTAGGCTGACGATAGATCGTCTGTAGTGGTCTGTGTACTGGAGAAAAACTTGCCTATCCAGGTGGAGTCACCAGCTGGAGGGTACCAATTCGATTAACCTGACCATCCGCGCTTGGAATGACAAACCATCTTCAGCTGATTTTTTGTGTTGACCAGCGGCCGCCGCCCCAGATATAGGTAGTAAACGTTTTGAATGTCAGGGGTAGGGTCAGAGAAACTTGTCGCTCCAGCGGGCGGCGTCCGCCACGAGTTGCGTCAACCGCTGCGCTTGTCCAGCCACGAAGGTGGCGAGGCCTTGGACAAAAGCGCGTTCGTCCTCGCCCTGATAGTCACCGGCTTTGGCTTGTTCCGCAGCTTAAGCGGCAGCCAGCTCAGCCAATCGCTGACCCGGTTGGCTTTCACGAGTGCTTAACGCCAAGCTGATTCGTTCGATGTCACGCAAAGGGTGTTCACCTGACAACGCCGCCTATGAGAGTTTCTTTGGGCGATTTAAAACAGAGCTGCCACCGGAAGAAAACACTCCCAGATTGACCGAGCCAAACGAGTTCGTGGTGTTGCTGTAATAGGTGGTGCCACCCAATGTGCCTATCACACCGCCATTACCACCGCCGTAAGACGAGAACGAAATTGCGTCACCGCTGGCGATCAGGTGATTCCAGTCCAGAAAAATAGACGCAGTGTTGTTCGCGTGAGCGGCCGAGATCGGAACGAGCGCTGCGACAAACGCCAAGGCACTGACGAGTTATTTCATTGGACTTCCCTGTGGGACCAAATTTATAGAGACTGGGCTTTAGGAGATTGCCCCTGTTTGACCAATAGTCGGAATGGCCTATGGGAGCCAGTCGCTTCGAGTCAATTCAGGCGAATTCAAAGGCTTCGGAGGTCAGTCAGAAGAATTTTCCGTATTGAAATTGCCAGGGGTTGACGCAGAGGGGTTCAGTGATAGCTTGAATTTGCAACTTCACTTGAACCTACTATGCAACCCATCATCGCTTTCTTCCAGTGGATATTCGTTCGCATTGGAATCTTCCTACTCGCCATCGTCCCCGCCTTGACCGTGCTGGGCATGACTGTCGAGTTCTTCAGTATTTGGTGGAAGTCTGACCTTCCCCTCACGTTTTCAGTCTTCTCGCGCTTGTCCAGTGAGGCCGGTTACGCCCTGTCGCTGCTGGCCATGGTTCTGATCAGCCATGCCCTGGAATACACAAACTCCTGGTGGGCCGTGCAGCAATACGGCACGCCCGCCATGCGCAGCGTGGTATTGCGCATGAGTTTTGTGTGCATCCAAACGGTTTCGCTCGCTGCTTTTGGAGGCGCTTTGGTCTTGTGGATGCTGTTTGCGACATCCACATCGTTCTCCGCATACCTGCTCCCCCTGCTTGTTCTGGCGGTGAGTGGTGTCGGTGCAGTGTGGGCCTGGTCGGACTACGGATACGGACTTGTCAAGCCGCAGAAAGTACGCATTGCCCATCCAAGCGCACCTCCAGCCGCGGGTCAAGCCGAGGAGGATCGCTTCGACAACGTCGCTCGCCGTCAAACATCCACGGTCACCTTCGGCGACATCATGGGGAATAACGCCACCAAGGCCCGCCTCAAAGAATTCGGCAACGCGATCCTCCATGCCCAAGGGGGCGACCCCGCAAAACGAAACGGCATCATGCTGTTCGGCGAGCCCGGGAATGGCAAAACCGTGTTTGCAGAGGCGCTGGCCGGCGAACTCCGTCTTCCTATTCTCAAGCTGACCCACAGCGATGTCGCCAGCCGCTGGATTGGAGAGCGCACTGAAAAAATCGTGGCAGCGTTCCGCCAAGCCGAGGAGGCCGCGCCTTGCGTGCTGTTCATTGATGAAATCGACTCCTTCATCAGTGACCGATCCAGTGGATCCCATCAAACCAAGGAAGACCTGGATGTCACCAATTCCCTGTTGACCCTGCTGGTGGACATCCGTCGGCACAAGGTGATCGTGATGGCGGCAACGAACTACATGGATCGCTTGGACGGCGCGGCAGTCCGCGAAGGGCGTTTTGACTTCAAGGTAGAGATTACCGCCCCTGATGAAGAAGCACGTCTTGGACTGCTGATCACCGGGCTGCGCAAGAACCTGGGGGCGACCCAGACGGACATGGACACGCTCAAGAGCGTCGCCAAACGGTGGAATGGCTTCAGCGCCAAGCGGATTTTGGCAGTCACGGAGGAAATGCCGGCCTACCTGGCAGAACTCAAATCCTCTGGCAAAGCACCAACGCGCCTGGCTTTTGACGACTTCATGAACACCCTGCGCAGGATCCAGGGGCGCAAAGGGGTGACACCGGAGAACGTGAAACCATTGCACGAGCTGATCCTGACGGAGTCCACCAAAGAGGCCTTGGAGATGCTCTCAGGTCGGTTGACCGGGGTTGACGAGCTGGAACGACTGGGAGGCACGCTGCCGACCGGGGTGCTGTTCTACGGTCCACCGGGTACCGGTAAAACGGTAGCCGCCAAGGCCTTGGCCAAGGAAGCCGATTGGGCGTTTCTGATTTCCAGTGGCACCGACCTGGCACGGGACCCCAAGTCGCTGGACAAGCTTTACGCACAGGCCAAAGAGCTGCGCCCCTGCATCATCTTTGTGGACGAAGCCGATAACCTGATCCGGTCCCGGGAGACATCCGCCAATACGGAAGCCACCGACAAACTGCTGACCTTGATGGATGGTGTGAACGATCGTGTCCGTGACGTGGTGTGGGTGGCTGCGACCAACTATCCCGAACAGATCGATGCGGCACTGCTACGCGGTGGCCGCTTTACGGAGAAAGTGGAGTTTGTCCGGCCGGATGAAACCCAATTGGCCACCCATATCGCGCAGTGGTTGGATACCCGCAAGGTACAGATGGCAGATACCTCGACACCGGCAGATATCGCCCGATGGATAGGGGATGAAAGCGTGGCCAACGTGGAAGCCATATTGCAATACGCGGTGAACCGGGCCATCTCCAAAATGAAATCACGAGGCACCACAGAGGTGCGCCTGACGCAAGAGGATGTACTGAAGGGCAAAGAAATGGTTTTGGGCGCATAAGCCCCTTCACTCAACGCCCAAACCCCATCCCCATAACCCTCACCTGCAATTACATGGTTCTCTGAAGACGCATTTCAGGTACATCCCCTTTGAACTCGGCTTTTCGGCTGAAGGGAAAAGGGGAGTAGACCCTGGGTACCCAATCTTGAACTGACCACCCGACATTCCTTACTGCCATGACCACTATTACCAGCCGCCAGTTGTTTCGCCAAAACTATCCCTTGGAGTATGAGATTCAGGGGATGACGCGCCCTCGGCATTGGTTACTCGACCATCCGCCAGCCAGAGACCTGTTTATTTCCAAAATCAGTCAGGATGCCTATCGGAACGATGTTTGCGGAATTTCTGACTCCCCCCACTATGACGAACTGATGGACCATCTGATCGACAGTTATGGAATTCGCGCCTGGACACCACCCAGTACCCCGGAAGAATGCATACGCATGGACTGGAAACTGATATGGATGACCATCAAAACCTGGGTAGGGCTGCTGTAAAGCCAACTGGGGCAGGGCGGGATACCTTGAATGAGGACCCGTTGGCTCGACGTCCCTGCCTTTGCCTGCAGCCCTTTTATATATAGGCAGCGCCTTGAATCCATCTGCACCATACTCATGCCTACTCGCGACCTTGCCCTACAGGGTTTGCTTGCACATCACAGGGCCCCACACCCATGAATTCAGAAAAAACCCTCGATGCCTTTGAGCGGATATTCAGCGCATTGATACAGCACGCTGCTGACAACGCCTCCGGTGAATCTCTGGATCCGGCACAACACTTCTATTCAGACCAGTACGCCTCGTCCCGTCCCTTGATCATTCGCCGTGAGGATTACCACTCCGGGCGAGTCGGTCCCTTGGTGGATAGGCTGATGCATTTCAGTGACGATTCGGCGGAGTGTGCCAAGGCGTTCGGATCCATGGACCTGCGCATCGTTGGCGCCTCCGTTCCCTTTTTATGCCGAGGACCAGACGACGAGCGAATCCGGAAGTACTTCGAGAAAGTTAGTGCCCACTGGCCGTTCTGGCTCCATTTCTTGAAACCCACCCCAGAAAATCTGGCATCGCTTCTGCACCTTGTCTTTGAAGCCCACCATGTGCATCTCACCGGCAACCAGGTGCGCTCCCAGATTCTTCTGAAAGAGAGCGGGATGCAAAAATTGCACGATTTGGTCACCGCGACATTGGCTCTGCATACCCAACTGCAATTGGATCCGCGCAAAACTCAGCAACTGGGTTGGGATTTGAAGAAATCGATACGCCTGATATTGCAATGACAGATTGCTTTGAATTCGACACTGGACACTAATGATGCGCCGACTTACCTCAATACCCCAATAGTCTATGGATGCCTCCACCATTCTCAATGCAGCGCTGCTGCTATTCATTGTTGTCGGACTCTTGTTCACCCGTTATGTGGAGAAAATGAACCGGAAGTCACAAAAAGACTTAGACAACAAAAGAGATAGAACACAGTAATGTCCGACAAAGACTTAGCGTTGCTGTTGTCTGCAATCTGAATAAGTAATCACTGATCCATTCCAATCGATATTGATCCCTCAAGTTACAATATTGAAACTTAACCCATCGAAGGAATATTTGTGAGCACACTGCAAGACCTGATCGCCCAAAAAGAAGCCCTTGAAGCACAAATTAATGCGCAACGCCAAAAAGAACTGGCAGATGCCATCGCTCAAGTGAAAGCCCTAGTTCAGGCCCACGGGTTGACTGCTGATGATGTATTCGGTGCTGCCGGACGCCGCGCTAAAACCAGTGAAAAAGCGGGAAGCAAAGTGGCAGCGAAATACCGCGACCCGGTTTCTGGCAAAACTTGGAGTGGCCGCGGTCTTGCTCCTAAATGGCTGGCTGGCAAGAATAAAGAAGAATTCTTGATTGTTTAAGTATTGAAAGCTTGCTATGCAAGCTTTCGGGGCTACATAAAAATGTGGCATCCGGATTTTTTGGTGGATGGCCTCTGATTGATGCAAAGTTCGCTTTCGAGCATCCAAAGAAAAACCCCTGCAGTTGTTAGCTGCAGGGGTTTGGTTTTTTGAGTAACCGACAACTACTCGTTGTCATCCTCCTGGAGGTTATCTGGCACCCGACCTTCAGGGTTGCCGGATACAACTGGGCCGCCTTCTAACTCATACGAGGCGTAGCTAGCTGCCTCTGCCACGCTCACAAAGCGCGGAGCAGCCTGCATGCGAGCCACTGCCTCTCGCACAATGATTGAATCTGTTTGCTGCGTTGACATTACACGTTCAAGCAAAAATTAAGCGTTTATAAAACGTATCAGGCGCGATGCCCAGCTCTCCCGGCCAACTGACCGTGCTGTAAGCGACGTAAGCCTGATTAAAGAGCGAAACATCCTCTAACCGATCCCAAATGCCTCGGTTCAAAAATGGTTTTGCATCAAATAAACGATGCTCACTACCTTCAAAGGTGACTTCAAGTTGATACCCATGAAGCGGTTTTACATGCTGCACGTACTCCATGCTCGCACTCCAATTTATCGAAATACTACAAGTAGATAAGGATGCCGAAAAACATGCTTATTGCCGGCATTCAAATTTCCACAAACAATGAGAACAACAGCATACCCCTATGGGCATGGTGCATGCCCCACAGGGTTAATGAATTCAGAGTCCTGAAACCCTGCTGGGTTTCTCCACTTGTTAGGTCGCCACATGGACGAAGGATTGGGACCTAGCCCAAAACCGTGGCCAGTCTAGCAACCGGATGCGCACTCAGCAAGCCAAGTGGAGCGTCCCGTGAACACTACCCGGGATATGCCAGCTCTGAGGAAATGCACTGTGGTCGCTCTCTTGAAACTGCGCTGCAACCAGACCTACACCGCCACGGTACCGGAGGTGGATATCTGGCTCTAGCGTGACTTGTGAGCAAACATTGGCACAAATTATAATGTGTATTTTCAATTTACTGCTTATAATTTGTAAATTGACTTAACAACTCTTGACTTGTATGAATGAGTTCACTGCTCGTACGACGGATCAGCTCCCGGCTTTACTTAGAGCATTCCGCAAAGAAGCTGGCTTGACCCAACAAGAGGTTGCTTTGCGTCTGGGCGTCACGCAGCAGACGATGTCGGCCCTTGAGCGCAACGCGGAGACGGTCGGGGCAGCGCGCCTGATCAAGTTGCTCAATATTCTGGGGGTGGATCTCGTGCTGCGCAAAGCGGACATGACACCTCCTACCAGCTCCCAAAGCAAGTCTCCAACACCCTGGTGATCCATGGGACGTCGTTCACACTCCCGCGCACTTGGTCTCTGGGTGAATCATCACTTCGTCGGCACCTGGACGATGTCACCTCAAGGTGAGACTCTCCAATACGACAGTACCTGGTTAAGTGATCCGAGCGGGAGACCCCTGTCTTTGTCACTGCCCTTCACCCCCGGCAATCAGCCACACCGCGGAGCAGCAGTCGAAGCCTATTTTGAGAACCTGCTACCCGACAGCAAAGCGATCCGCGAGCGGGTGGCGCGGCGGTACAAAACCGACTCGACCGAAGCCTTTGATTTGCTCGAACAGATCGGGCGCGATTGTGTGGGTGCACTGCAACTCCTGCCTGCGGGAGAGAAGCCCAAAGCGAGTCTCACCGCTGAAGGTACTCCGCTCTCGGAAGCGGAGGTGGCGCAACTGCTTCGCAGCGCGGTGGCTGCACCTGGTGTGCTGGGCCACACCGAAGACGAAGAGTTCCGGATTTCCATAGCCGGTGCTCAAGAAAAGACCGCTCTGTTAAGAATGAATGGCGAATGGTGCCGGCCACTCGGCGAGACCCCGACCACCCACATTTTCAAACTCCCCATGGGATTGGTCGGCAACCTCCAGTTTGACTTGCGCGATTCGGTCGAAAACGAGTGGTTGTGCGCATTGATATTGGAGGCGTTCGGATTACCAGTTGCGGCTTGTGAACCTCTTCAATTTGAAGACATGAAGGTGCTCGCTGTCGAACGCTTCGATCGCCGGTGGATTCATGACAGTGGAAATAACGAACTCTTCCGGCTTCCGCAGGAAGACATGTGCCAGGCCACGGGGACACCGCCGCATCTGAAGTATGAAGCGGATGGCGGCCCCGGGGTGGACCGCATCATGAAACTGTTGAACGGATCCTCCCATCGCGAACTGGACAAACGCACATTCTTCCAGGCCCAGATCCTGTTCTGGATGCTCTGCGCCACAGACGGGCATGCGAAGAATTTCAGCCTGGCCATCGGGCCTCAAGGAAGCTACCGACTCACACCAGTCTATGACGTGCTGTCGGCCTACCCCTTACTTGGCGAAGGACCAGGAAAACTGTCCCCCTACAAGGCCAAGCTTGCGATGGCCGTAAGGGGCGCCAACCCACACTGGAAAATGCGCGAGATTCTGTTGCGACATTGGATCGCACTCGGAACCGGACATGGAGTCGTTACCGAGGATGGGCGCTCAGCAGAATTAGTGATCAATGACTTGGTTGATCAAACACCAAATGTCATTGAGGCAGTCCAAAAACGCTTGCCAGCAGGGTTTCCAAATCAGCTAGCAGATTGTGTTTTTAAGGGCTTACAGGAGGCTGCCAAAAAACTAAAAAGTTGAATTGAAATTTTCGCATTCAACTTGGCTGTTTTTCCAAGTCGTACTGAGGTGATTGCTTTGAAATGCGTCGGCAATGCCTATGCGGTCATTTGCGTACATGTTCGGACTCCTGAGGCGGGCGAAGTGATAAAAGTTAGAGCTACAGCCAAGTTCACCTCAGCCAACAAATCAGTCAACGTGTAGCCCAACTTGCGAAGAGTGGAACCGAGGTTCTCCCCGGGCTTTATGTAGAGCATGACTGCACGAATTCGCTCGTCGGATGAGGACATGAACTACTTCCAGGTAGTCCAAGATTCTTGCCTCAACCCTACTTTCAAACTGAGCCGAATGTTTATGGTTTCCTGGAAACTGGGACAAGGACTCGGCTATGCAAGAACATAGCTTTTACCATCGCCACAGCAGCAGAAGTTCCAGCCAGAACTAAACAATCAAGAGAATGACAGGAGCAACGAAAAATTCGCAAGGAATGTTGCAGGCTCTGCCATTGTTTGGCAGAATGAATTTGTTCAGGGCTCATGCCCAGTCCGCAGCTCAACTCTAAGTTTGAGACTGCCTTCACCCGAGCAATACAGCTCAACTTAGGTGGGAAGTTTCCTTTCCCAAGTAGCGCCTTCTCGGCGTCATCCAAGCATATAGCGCCAGACGCTGTATGCAACGTCTCTACTCGTCCAAATATTTGAATTAACCAGTCGTGTTTTTGCACATCTGTGATTCGTTCATTTTGCATTTTTTTGACGTAGTGACGCACTTCATCAAGCCCGCTTTCTCCCTTGGGGGATGGCACAACATGTCTGAATGACGCGGAATTTATATGAACGAACAAATAGCAAATGACCACTGGCTGCCGCGGCAGCCCACGCAACGTTACCCACGTCAGTGGGAAGGTCCCCAGCGGGGAAATCTTTGTTGCCCACACCTCACCAAAGCCAGGAGCTCGGGGGTGGTCGTTTGGCAGTTTTCTGATGCGAACTGTCAGCTTGCCCGAGCCTCACATGGAGTCATTCAACATGTCGAAAAAAACTGATAAGCAAGTACGTGACGCCACCCGCAATGCGGGTGGCTCCACGCTAACAAAAATAAATCGCAATGCTGGGCTGAGCAAGTTCTTTGTGGTCATGCAAAAGGTACTCAACCTTCAGGTCAATTCATTTCAAAATTTGAAAGCAAGTCAGCTCAAAGCCTATGTCGAGCATTTGAAAAATGAGGGCTTAACATACCGATCTATTCAAAACCAATTAGCACACATCCGCCAAGCTCTGAGAGCTGTCAATAGAGATCATTTTGCTGGCAGCCAAGATATTTCAAACGCGGCCATGGGAGTCGCCGGAGCTAGCAGGGATGGCACGCACCGACCTCTCACTGAACTGCAATATAAGGCCGTCGTGGCGGCCACTAGAGTTGACAAACCAGGAGCTGCTGCCTGTATGACATTGCAGCGTGAGTTGGGGCTGCGTGCTCGCGAAGCAATTCAATGTGTAGAGAGTCTGGGAGCGTGGGAAAAAGCACTCATTGGCGAGATGCAATGTCAAATTTTGCATGGCACAAAGGGAGGTCGTGGACGCTGGACTGGACCTGTTGACATAAGCCGCGCATTAGCGGCTGTGCGCGATGCGATTGCCATTTCTCACGCGCAGGGTGGATACCTCATCGTGTCAAAAAATTTGCAGTCGGCAGCTCGGGCATATGGCCGAGCATGTGAAAAAGTAGGGATGAAAGCGGAGCACGCCAGCCATTCATTGAGGTGCATGTATGCCCAAGATCGCTTTGTTCAGCATTTGGAACGCTTGGGCTCCAGAAACGAGGCGCTGGCAGCTACTAGTTTAGACCTTGGCCATGGAGATGGCAGAGGTACTTACATAGCACAGGTCTACTTGAAAAATTCACCACAGCTAAGCTGTGGCTGAGCATGGTTGTTTCAAAAAGAATTCGAACATGAAAAAGACGAACGCAACTTTAGAAAAACTTTTGGCACAGCGAAAGCTGATAGACGCCAAAATTGCAAAAATCCGGGAAGAAGAAAAGGCTGAGAAACGTGCCTCCATTCTTAAAGCAATTGAGGTCTCAGGATTGGCAGATCTTGAAGACATTGAGTTAAGAAATGCACTGGCTGGTCTCATGGCTGCACATGCTTCAAAGAAATCGCGGCAACAGGACTGAATCGCCCCGAATTCTGAGGATGCAGTTTGCCTTAAATCAGGTCACCACTGCAGTGACCTGTTTAGCGGGTTGCTGATGGTACTTAAGCACACTTTTAAAGCCTACCACCCGCACATCCGGTGGGGGCTAAACAGTGCAGGGGGAAAGCGATTTGTAATGACGCGCCGAGCTACATAAATCCTCGGGCCAAATTCATGCGCCACCACCCGCATTGTGTAGTCGCATCAGGCAAAAGTAGCCACAAGCAACTCCTTGTCCTCAGGACTGATTGGCGAATTCGGCCCCAAGAGCCTGTCAGGAATTTTGTGTGTGAGGCATAACATGTCACCAAGGAACATGAATGCCGAGCAAGACACGCAAGTACACCCGCCACAACACTGTCTTGCCCCAGGGCTGGTTCTGATGGCGGGCGCTTGCGTAAAGCAGGCCAAAACCATGCCGTGGATTGGTAGCCATATAAGTCTGCATGAACTGGATGACCCCGGAGTCGTAAGGCTGTGTGTGGCACCAGCGTAGTGTGGAGCGGGCAATGCCACTGGCAACACAGGCTTTACGTTGGCTCATGCCATGGTCGGCAATGAGCGTTTGCACCATATCAATCCGACGCTGCGGGGTCAGAGCTTTCGGTCAACTACATCCTTCAAAGCGTGGTGTATGAGGGCAAGGTCGACATAGATGCGCTTGAGCTTGGCGTTCTCCTCCTGCAGTTCGCGCAGCTGAGAAAGATGCGGGACAGTCATCCCGTTGAACTGATTCTTCCACTTGTAATAGGTGGGTTCGCTGACGCCGTGCTTCCTGCAGGTCTCACCGACCTTGGCTCCCAGTTCAACCTCTTTCAAGATGCCGACAATTTGACTTTCGCTGAACTTTGATTTCTTCACGTAGAGACTCCATTGGGGGGGATTTTCTCTACTTCTAACTGGCTCAAGCTTTCAAGGAGGCTTCATTCGGCCTTCAAGCGACGCAGTTCTTCGGTTTGTGACAACTGCTCCTGGCGTTGACCTGCGGGTGTTTGTTGTTCCTTGACCCACGTGTACAGGTGTGCTGGCTCACCCCTAGTTGGGATGCCTCTTCGGCTACCAGGTAGCCCTTGTCAACAATTTGCCTGACAGCTTCGATCGGGGGTGCGGCGTAAAGCTTAGACTGGTTATGCCGTCCCCCGCTTGAGCAAGGTCAGAAACGTTTGCTTAACTTACAAATCGCTTCAGTTGCAACTATGTCCCCTTTCATTTCTGCATAGCGCAAAAGATACCAACCCAAATCTTTGTTTGATACAGATAAATACCCCCCTACGTGCAATAAACCAAGATTTGTAATTGCATAAACACTGCCCATTCTTATGGATCGCGAATAAAAGAAGGCCGCCAGATTAAAGTCTTTAGAAATTGGATATATCTTTCCAAATCGACCTTCAAAGAAAAGGCCAAGATTAAACGCTCCTTCTTCATGACCAATTTTATCGCATTCAATTAAGTTTTTCAATGCGCGCTGAGGATCTGCCTTAACTCCTCTGCCATCTATATAATTCATAGCGCTAAAAATCAACGCCAAACCTCTTAATTCTATACTTATGCCTTCCAATTCCAACACACGTTCAATTAATTTGTGTGAATCAATAAAATCTTGTTCGCTATTGGCTCCAAGAGTTTTTTCTCGGGCATTCGAATAGAGTTCTTCAGCCATTTCAGCATTTAAATTCGCCGGCACAGGCTCAAGCAGCATCCCAACACATTTTGCAAAGAGTGACTTATGCGATTCATCGTTTTCCATTTTTGCTTCCTTTCAAGAAGAATCATCTTGCAAAACACAAAAAATCTGTCCCGGGCAACGCACTGTTTTCGTCTCGTTACGCAAGGATTTCGCAGCTATTTGTCCACAAATTGAGATTTTTACCTTTGCCTACCCTCAAGTACCTCGATATCCCCACGACCGCAAACCCAACTGCTGGTGGAGTTGGGAGGACGTCGGGATAGATCCGTGATCGAGGTAATGCTGGACTGCATGCAGTTTGTGTTCAGCGGAGTATTTGCTGGGCGCACGGGAATAACTTAGCTGCAAGTCTTGCCCCCGCTTGTAATCGCGAAACCAGTTTATGAGTGTGTACTTGGTGGAATACCCCAGCTGACGAAGAGCTCCATCAAGACGGTCTCGGGCTTTATGTTGAGCTTGACTACACGAATTCACACTTTGTATGAACACATGAACTACCCCCAAATAGTCCAAGATTTTGTCCACACCCCTAGACTGTCAAATTTCGGTAGGCGGCAACACTCAAGATCTCAGAAATCGCTACTGAAAGCATCCACCTACCGTTACATTGCCACAAACCTCATCTACAAATGGATAATCCGTGGCAAGTACTCGGATATTAAATTTCGTCGCTGCTCATGATGGGGCCAAGTAGCGAATCTCGACCTGGCGAATATCGAAATCCATCTGCTTTTAGTTCAAGGACCTCTTTTTCCGTCCACCCTTTTTTTACCATTTGGGGTCCCCTCGTTTTCAGTGCAATAACTGGCGGTATGCAAACCCAGCGCTGGCGCGTGGGTGGTATTGGTAGATCGTTGATTTCATTGGCTTTCCTGTTCACTTTCCAAACGGGTATCGTGACCCCCCACTAATGGGGTTCACGATGCAGGGTTGGCAGACGACGTTTTTGGGGATGCGTGAGCTTCCTCGCGATATCAGCGACTTCGAGATGAATGTGTTTTTCACCTTTGACGGTGCCGAGCGCGAGGCAATCAATGCGCGTCGCGGTGACGCCCACAAACTGGGCTTGGCGCTACATATCGGTTTCTTGCGCATGAGTGGCCGCTTGCTTTATGCGTTTCGGGTGGTTCCCGTTGGACTATGGCGCCACCTCAGCGAAGAACTCGGCATCGCCACCCCGGACGTGGCTTCGCTGCGCACCTTGTATGGCCGTGAGAAGACACTGTTCGATCACCAGCAATTGGCCTGCACGGTTCTGGGGTTCCGATGGATGGCTACACCGACTTTGCCATGTCACATGCCCGTTTGCTTGGTTTTGATCTTTGCCCGCGGTTGAAGGAACTCAAACAGCGCCACCTGTTCGTGCCGCGCGGCACCAAAGTGCCCGCCGAAATTGCAGCTGTGTGCGAGGCTAATGTCGACATCGCTTTGATCGAAAAGCATTGGGATAGCCTCGTGCACTTGGCGGCTTCGGTCATGAGCGGACATGCCAGTGCGGTGGCAGCTCTTGCGCGGTTCGGATCTGCCGCCCAGGGCGACCCGATCTATGAGGCCGGCGTGCAATTGGGGCGGTTGCTGCGCACGGCATTTCTGGCGGACTACTTTGTCAAGGACGCTTTCAGGAACGAGTTGCGCCGGGTGCTCAATCGGGGCGAGGCTGTTAACGCCCTCAAGCGCGCCATTTATACCGGCCGGATCAGCCCGGCGCAGGCCAA
>JAIXVK010000459.1 GCA_027483085.1 Comamonadaceae bacterium
GTGATCCTGATGGGCGAGCTGCGCGACCGCGAGACCATGGAGCATGCCGTGGCCTTTGCTGAAACCGGCCACCTTTGCATGGCCACCTTGCATGCCAACAGCGCCAACCAGGCACTGGACCGGGTGATCAACTTCTTCCCGGAAGAGCGGCGTAGCCAGCTGCTGATGGATCTTTCGCTGAATCTGCGCTCGCTGGTATCGCAACGCCTGATCCCCAAACAGGATGGCAAAGGCCGCATTGCTGCGGTCGAGGTGCTGATCAATTCACCGCTGATCTCGGACCTGATTTTCAAGGGCGAGGTCTCCGAGATCAAAGAGATCATGAAGAAGAGCCGCCAAGCCGGCATGCAAACCTTCGACCAAGCGCTGTTCGACCTGTACGAGAGCAACGCCATCACCTACGAAGACGCGCTACGCAACGCCGACTCGCTCAACGACCTGCGTCTGCAGATCAAGCTCAACAGCCAACGCGGCAAGTCGACCGACCTCTCCGCAGGCACTGAAAACTTCGCCATCCTGTGAACGTGACCCGGCGCAAAATGGCCCATCCGTTCCACTGAACCCTCATATCCATGCCCAACATCAACGACAAAACCTACGAACCATCGCCCGCTTACTCTGTCGCCTTTCTGGGCCTGGGTGTCATGGGCTACCCCATGGCGGGCCACCTGGCGCGCGCTGGCCACCAGGTCACGGTCTACAACCGCACTGATAGCAAATCAATAGCATGGTGCGAAGAATTCAAGAGCGCTAGCAGCCAATTGGGCACACATTCCCATGCACCGACGCCCCGTGAGGCAGTGCTGGCCGCGGATATCGTGTTTTGCTGCGTGGGCAACGATGCGGATTTGCGCAGCGTAACGCTGGGTACCGACGGCGCCTTTGCCGGCATGAAGCCCGGGGCGATTTTTGTGGACCACACTACCGCCTCGGCGGACATCGCCCGAGAACTGAGCGCTGCCGCGGTGGAGCGTGGACTGCAATTCATCGATGCGCCTGTGTCCGGCGGCCAAGCCGGCGCACAGAATGGCATGTTGACCGTGATGTGCGGGGGCGACGCCACCGCGTTTGAGGCGGTCAAGCCGGCGGCCATGGCGTTTTCCCGCGCATTCACCTTGCTGGGCGAGAGCGGCTCCGGCCAACTGGCCAAAATGGTGAACCAGATTTGCATTGCCGGCTTGGTGCAGGGCCTGTCCGAAGCAGTGGCCTTTGGCCAGCGCGCGGGGCTGGACATGAACCAGGTGCTGGACGTCATCGGCAAAGGGGCAGCCCAGAGCTGGCAGCTCGACAACCGGGGCAAAACCATGGTGGCGGACCAATTTGAATTTGGTTTCGCCGTGGACTGGATGCGCAAAGACCTGGGCCTGGTACTGGACGAAGCCAAGCGCAATGGCGCACGCTTGCCGGTGACCGCGCTGGTGGACCAGTTTTATGCCGATGTGCAAGTCATGGGTGGCAACCGCTGGGATACCAGCAGCCTGATCAAGCGCCTCAAGTAAGGCGCCGCCCCCAATAAAAAGGCCTGCAGTTGCAGGCCTTTTGACTGGGCAGAGCGAACCGCTTATTTCTTGGCGGGCTCAGCGGGCTGCGGCAAGGTACGGGCCAGCTCTTCTTCGGAAATGATTTCCAGAATCCGTACCACACGCCCGACGCCGCTGACGCCACTGATGATGTCGGTTGCGCGCTTGGCTTCACGCGCCGTCACACGGCCCATCACATAGACCGTACCGCGCTCAGTGGTCAACTTGAAGGCGCTGGCAAACAAATCTTTGGCGTCCACCAAAGCGGCCTTGGCACGGCCGGTCACCAGGGTGTCCGAGGAGCGCTGGGTCAGGGTGGTGTTGCCCATCACCTCGAGCTCGTTGACGATGTTGCGCACGTTGTCCACGCCGGCCACGATCTTTTCGATCAGCTGCTTGTCCTGCAGGTTCGGCACTTCACCGGTCAACAGCACCTGGCGGTTGTAGCTGGTCACGTTCACATGCACCCGCTCGCCCAGGTTCTCGCGAATGCGGCTGGCAGCGCGGAGCTCAATGCCCTCGTCTTCCACCAAGCTGCCGGAGGTGCGGCGATCGGTCGCCACCAAACCGGTACCGACAAAGGCGCCGCCCACCATGAGAGGGAAGCAGCCGCTCAGGCTGACGGCCACCAAGGTGCCAAGAGTCAGGCGTTGAAGAAGTTGTTTCATGTTTAGGGTTCCTGTTCACCGAGTAATTGGGCATCCACCGCATCACAGATGCAATGCAGTGTGAGGATGTGGACTTCTTGGATGCGGGCAGTCCGGTCGTGCGGCACGCAGATATGGACATCGGTATCGCGCAGCAGCTGGGCCATCTTGCCGCCGGATTTGCCGGTCAGCCCGACCACCACCATTTCACGCTCATGGGCAGCTTCGATCGCAGCCAGCACATTGGCAGAGTTGCCGCTGGTCGAGATGGCCAACAAGACGTCGCCGGGGGCACCGAGCGCGCGCACTTGGCGCGAGAAAATGACATTGAAGTCGTAGTCGTTGGCGATCGCCGTCATGATGGAACTGTCGGTGGTGAGCGCAATCGCGCCCAGCTCCGGCCGCTCGCGCTCGAACCGGCCGACAAACTCTGCCGCGAAATGCTGGGCGTCCGCCGCGGAGCCCCCGTTGCCGCAGGCCAATACTTTGCCGCCACTGGTCACACATGCCAGCATGGCTTGCACCGCATCCGCAATCGGTTTGCTCAGTGTCTGGGCAGCCTGGTATTTGAGGTCCGCACTGTCGATAAAGTGTTGTTGTATACGTTGTTCCAGCATGGGCGGCATGATACCGCGCAGCGTATAAACCCTGATGTCCGGGCCCTGTCAGGCTGATCAGGATGCGTCGAAGGCGGCGCGCAACCACTCGACCGCGTCGCCGTCCATCACGACCACATCAAACCGGCACGGAGGAACGGTGCGCAACTGCAGCAAATAATGCCTTGCGGCAAAGATGATGCGGCGCTGTTTGACATGCCCCACGCTGGCAGCGGCCCCGCCATGGTCGGTGCGGCTGCGTTTGCGCACCTCGACAAACACCAGGGTGCCGTCGCGGTCACGCATGATCAGGTCGATCTCGCCACCGCCCCGCCCGGGGGTCCGATAATTGCGGGCAACGAATTGCAGCCCCTTGGCTTGCAAAAAACCCGACGCCCGCTCCTCCGCCGCATCGCCCACTTGTTTGGTCGTGCGGGAAGCGGGTCGTGATGGAAGTAAGCCCATATGAGTGCGTCTTTTTCTTCAGCCATCCAAGCCGCCAAAGATGCGGCCGGTGCGCAGCATTATCCGCAAGGCTGCTTGTATGTCGTCGCCACGCCCATCGGCAACCTGGCCGACATCACCCTGCGTGCCCTGCATGTACTGGGGCTTGCCGATTGCATTGCCTGTGAAGACACACGCCACACCCAGCAGATGCTGCGTGCCTACGGCATCGACAAAGCGGGCGCAGCCCTGCTGGCCGTGCACCAGCACAACGAGACCGAGGCTGCACAGACCGTGATCGTCCGCCTGCGGGAAGGCCAACGTGTCGCCTATGTGAGCGACGCCGGCACACCCGGCGTGAGTGACCCGGGCGCACGACTGGTGGCGCAAGTGCGGGCGCAAGGTTTGCGCGCTGTTCCCCTGCCGGGGGCGAGCAGCGTGGTAACCGCTATTTCTGTGGCCGGGCTGGTCGCCGCGGGCGAAGGCCATGGCGGTTTTGTATTCCGGGGGTTTTTGTCTTCCAAGGCCACCGAGCGCGCCAACGAGGTTGCGGCGATTGCCGCACAGCCCGACGCAGTGGTGCTGCTCGAGGCACCGCACCGGCTGGAGGCACTGGCCAAGGCGCTTGCGCCCTTGGGCTCGCGCAAAGTCACGGTAGGCCGGGAATTGACCAAGCAATTTGAAGAGGTGGCTACTGTGGATGCGAGCGAGTTCAGCGCTTGGTTGGCCGCAGATGCCAACCGCTTGCGCGGCGAGTTCGCGCTGGTCATTCACCCTGCGGCTGCAGCCGCCAGCACGGCGGATGACCGCGTCTTGAGTTTGCTGCTAGAGCAACTGCCGCTCAAATCTGCAGTGAAGCTGGCAGCAGACATCACCGGCGAACCGCGCAACGCGCTGTATGAGCGGGCCCTGCTGCTCAAGCAGGGCTCTGGCAGCGAAGACTAGGCCGTAGCAGCCTGCCAGGCCTGCACATAGGCACTGGCGCGCTCATGGACCTGCGCCGCGGGGACGCCCGGCGCAAACAACTGGCTGCCGATGCCGAACCCGGTCGCGCCGGCTTTGACCCATGGTCCGATGCTCTCGGGTGTGGTGCCGCCCACCGGCCAAAGATCGGTACCGGCGGGAACCACCGACTTGAGCGCCTTCAAGCCGCCGTGCCCCAGCGA
>JAIXVK010000112.1 GCA_027483085.1 Comamonadaceae bacterium
GGCTATGTACCGGTTGCGGTACTGGCCAGCATGAAGTCGATGAAGAGCACCGATCTGGCTGCCGTGTCTGCCGCCGTCAAGGCCAACGCCAAAACCACAGCCCGTTTCAATGAATACGGTTTGGCTCCTGCCTACGGTCCACGCCACATCGGCTCCGGCCCCGGCTTCGTGACCAAAGACAACATCGGCAAGGTCGAGAAGTACGCAGGTCAATTCCGTTAATTGCCTGTCCCCTGACAGAGAGGGCGCCCCGGCGCCTTCTCTGTGGCTGCCGGTTCTGTTTTATTTCGTATTTCTTGTGTGATCTTTATGACCCCCAATGCACCCACCCTCGCGCCCACGGCACCTGTTGATGACCGGATCCGACAGGTCAGCCTGATGCGCAAATTGATGGCCCGCCCCGAGTTCGGCGCCCTGGCCGGCACGCTGCTGGTCTTCTTTATGTTTGCATTCAGTGCCGGCGGCTCCGGCATGTTCAACCCCGAAGGCATCATCAACTGGAGCACAGTGGCCGCCTACCTGGGCGTACTCGCCGTAGGTGCTGCGCTGCTGATGATCGCTGGTGAATTCGATTTGTCGGTAGGCTCCATGATCGGCTTTGCCGGCATGTTGCTGGCCATTCCGGCCTTGTATTGGGGTTGGCCAATATCAGCCTCGGTGGTGTTTGCCTTCACGGTGGCCATGTGTCTGGGCTGGCTCAATGGCTGGCTGGTCGTGCGCACCGGCTTGCCATCGTTCATCGTGACGCTGGCGTTCTTCTTTATTTTGCGGGGTCTGTCACTCGCGGTGTCCGTCATCTTTACCGGCAGAACCATCCTGAGCAGCAATGGCGATCTGGTGTTGCGCGACATGATTAACCAAGACCCCGTGATTGCATTTTTGTTCAACGGCTACACGTTGACCGGTTTGTTTAACAGCCTGGCTCAAGCCGGCATTCTGGCGGCTCGCGACGACGGAACCGCGCTGGCGACTGGCATCCCCAAAGCGGTGGTGTGGTGGATCGGCCTGACCGCAGCGGGTGCATTTTTGTTAGCCCGGACCAAGTGGGGCAACTGGATTCAAGCGGTCGGCGGTGACGCCAACGCCGCTAAAAACGTGGGTATCCCGGTCGCTAAAGTCAAAGTCAGTTTGTTTGTCCTGATGGCGTTTTGCTCCACCGTGTTTGCGGTGTTGCAAGTGGCAGACGCCGGGTCTGCGGCCGCAGACCGTGGCCTACAAAAAGAATTCGAAGCCATCATTGCTGCGGTGATCGGCGGATGCCTATTGACAGGGGGCTACGGCTCGGTGATCGGTGCTGCATTTGGCGCGCTGATCTTCGGCATGGTGCAAATCGGCATTGGCTACACCAGCATCGACAACAACTGGTACCGCGTCTTCCTTGGCCTCATGCTGTTGATTGCCGTGCTGTTCAACAACTACATCCGCTCCCGCTTTGCTGCAGGTCGTCGTTAAACCCCCGAGCCAATATTTATGAGCGACTACATCCTTCAACTCGAAGACATCAGCAAATTCTTCGGTCCCGTGATTGCCTTGGGTGGCGTGACCCTGCGTTTGCGCCGCGGCGAAGTGCACTGCCTGCTGGGCGATAACGGTGCGGGCAAATCCACTCTGATCAAAACACTGGCCGGCGTGCACAGCCCGGACAAGGGTGAATACCTGATCGACGGCAAGCCGGTGCGATTTGCCTCACCCCGCCAGGCGTTGGACGCAGGCATCGGCACCGTCTACCAAGATCTCGCCTTGGTGCCGCTGATGAGCGTGGCCCGCAACTTCTTTATGGGCCGCGAGCCCACCAAGCAACTTTTCGGCTTTCTGCCGGTGATGGACCATGCATTGGCTGCTGAGACAGCCGGTACCAAACTGCGCGACATGGGCATCCGCATCCGCGATGCCAACCAGATGGTGGGCACCATGTCCGGCGGTGAAAAGCAATGCTTGGCGATTGCACGCGCCATCCATTTCGGCGCCAAGGTGCTGATTCTGGACGAGCCCACCGCAGCGCTGGGCGTCAAGCAATCGGCCAATGTGCTCAAGCTCATTGCCACTGCCCGCGCACGCGGTATTTCGGTGATCTTCATTACCCACAATGTGAATCACGCCTACCCGATTGCGGACAGTTTTACCCTGCTCAACCGCGGCAAATCGCTCGGCACCTACTTGAAGCAAGACGTCAGCAAAGACGAGGTGTTGGACATGATGGCCGGTGGCGAGGAAATGCAGAAGCTCATGGCCGACCTTGAAGGCGTAACGATCTAAACACCATGACACATTTGAAATTTCCACAAGGGCGGACTTACGACCTTGCCTGTTTGGGCCGGTTGGCGGTTGATCTGTATGCAGAGCAATTCGGCGCGCGACTCGAAGACGCGCGCAGCATGGCCAAGTACCTGGGCGGCAGCTCGGCCAACCTGGCCTTTGGTGTAGCCCGCTTGGGCTGCAAGAGCGCCATGATCTCGCGGGTCGGCAATGAGCAGATGGGGCGCTTCCTGCTGGAGACCCTGAATGCGGAGGGCTGTGACACCAGCCAGGTGCAGATTGACCCGGAGCGCCTGACTGCGCTGGTGTTGCTGGGCCTCAAAGACCGCGACACTTTTCCCTTGTTGTTTGTGCGCGAGAACTGCGCCGACATGGCGATTGATGCCGCCGCCATCGATGAAAGCTTTATTGCCCGGTGCCGTGCACTGGCCATCACCGGCACCCATCTCTCCACCCCCGGAACCCGGGCCGCAGCCCACAAGGCGCTGCAGTTCGCCCGCGCCCACGGTACCGTGACCGTACTCGATATCGACTATCGCCCCGTGCTTTGGGGCCTGACCTCGCGGGGTGCTGGTGAAAACCGCTTTGTGTCCAACGCCGAGGTGACTCGTCAGTTGCAGGCATCGCTCCCTCTGTTTGACCTGCTGGTGGGCACTGAAGAAGAGTTCTTTATCGCCGGCGGCGTGGCCGACGATCTCATCGCCAGCCTGCGCGCCGTGCGCGCGTTGTGCCCGCAGGCCACCCTGGTGGTCAAGCGTGGCGCCTTGGGCTGCTGCGTGATTGAGGGCGACGTGCCTTCCGACATCGATGCCGCGCCCACCTACCGTGGCGAGCGAGTCGAGGTGCTCAACGTGTTGGGCGCAGGCGATGCGTTCTTGTCCGGCCTGATGGCCAGCCTGCTGCAAGGCAAAGACTGGGCTGGCGCCACCAGCGTGGCCAATGCCTGTGGCGCTATCGTGGTGTCGCGCCATGCCTGCTCGGCGGCCATGCCCACACCGGCCGAGCTGGCGCACTGGTTCAGTGGCACGCGCAACCCCAAGGTCGATGCCGACCAGCAGCTGGCCCACCTGCACCGCGTTACCGCGGCCCGCCCAAGCTGGAGCGAGCTATGTGTCATGGCCTTTGACCACCGCAGCCAGTTTTACGACATCACCCGCGAATGCGGAGTCCCCGAGTCGCGGATTCCGGCCCTCAAGAAGCTGCTGGTTCAGGCTGCCGAGCACGTTGAGCGCAGCCGCCAGTTGCAAGGCCACACCGGCGTGCTGATCGACGGCGGCGACTATGGTGCCGATGCACTGGCCAGCGCTACAGGCCGTGGCTGGTGGGTAGGCCGTCCGGTGGAGCTGCCCGGTTCACGCCCTTTGCGTTTTGATGGCACCCGCTCGATTGGCAGCGCCCTGACCCACTGGCCCACCGAGCATGTGGTCAAGTGCCTGGTGCACTACCACCCCGATGACGAGTTCAGCCTGCGCTTGGCGCAAGAGCAAACCGTGTTGGAGCTGTGGGAGGCAACGCGCCAATCCGGCAACGAGCTGTTGCTCGAAATCATTCCCCCACGGGCCCTGACGCCGGATGGCACGGCCGATGCGGCGGTGCTGCGGGCGGTCAAGCGTTTTTACAACCTGGGCGTTAAGCCCGAGTGGTGGAAGCTGGCGCCAATGCAAGAGCAGGGCTGGCGCGACCTCGAGGCCTTGGTGGCCGAGCGCGACCGCCATTGCCGCGGTGCCGTCATCCTGGGCTTGAACCAACCGCTGGATTTTCTGGCGGCCAGTTTCGCCCAGGCTACCAACCCCATCGTCAAAGGCTTTATGGTCGGCCGCACCCTTTGGGTGGATGCCTCCACCCGCTGGTTCAAGGGCGAAATCAACGACGCCGAACTGGTGCAAGCCGTTGCCCGTAACTTTGCCGTGCTGGTCGATGCATGGCAGGGCCGCCACACCGCATCCCGCGCAGCTGCCTAGTATTCTTTGCCCCCTATGAAACACATCCGACTCACGATGGCCCAGGCACTGGTGCAGCACCTGGCCACCCTGCAATCCGAGGTAGAGCACCTTGACGGCAGCACCACCCTGGAGCCCTATTGCGGTGGCGTATTCACCATCTTTGGCCACGGAAACGTGGCGGGTTTGGGCGAAGCCCTGGCCGCCGAGCGCAGCCGCTTGCCCACCTACCGCGCCCACAACGAGCAAACTATGGCGCACGCCGCCATCGCGTTTTCCAAGGCGCAGTTCCGGCAGCGCATCATGGCAGTGTCCACTAGCATCGGCCCTGGCGCGACCAATTTGGTCACGGCTGCTGCCGTAGCCCATGTCAACCGCTTGCCGGTGCTGCTCTTGCCCGGCGACATCTTTGCCAACCGCCGGCCCGATCCGGTGTTGCAGCAAATCGAAAGCTTCGGCCAGGGCGATGTGAGTGCGAGCGATTGCTTCCGCCCCGTTACCCGCTACTTCGACCGTCTGACCCGCCCCGAGCACATCCTGACCGCGCTGCCCCGCGCCGTGCAGATGATGAC
>JAIXVK010000657.1 GCA_027483085.1 Comamonadaceae bacterium
CATAGGCGTCAGTGGGTTGCAGGCCTATTGTCACCCCCGCCATCCCCGCGCAACAAACTGCGGTGGCGCTGGATCAGGTTGCGCAGGCGGTCGCGCTCGGCGTCGGCCAGGCGGTCAAACAGGTCGGCCGCCTTTTGCACATCGTGCAGCACCTGGGGCACGTACCCCGGGCGGCGCTCCAGCAGGCGCAGGGCGTGTTCCCGGTCGAAGCGCGGGCCCCACACCAGGGCCATGACTTCGGCGTGGGGCTCGGCGTAGCCCTCCAGCACCACAGCCCCGTAGGCGCGCAACGGTGCGGCAATCGCGTTCAGGGTGACCGGCGCCATGACGCTCAGCCCCGGCTGAACCAGTGGCCGCGGCCATCCATGTACTCGCGCACCTTTTGTTGCTGGGCGGAGTTCAAGCTGTTGTAGAAGTTGGCCATGGCGGCGATGATTTCGGGGCTCTTGGTCTGGATGGCTGCGGTCTTTTCGTTGATCAGGGTCTGGGCGCGAGCGGCATCAAACTTGTCGCCAGCCACGAGCGCCTTCATCTCAGCGCGTGGGTCTTTGGTCTGGCCGATCAGGGCGGCACGCTGCTCGAACATCTTGTCGCCTACTACCGCCAACAGCTTTTTCTGGTCAGCGTTCAGGTCGAGTTTGCTGGCAACCTTATCAACCATCTTGTCGCGCTTGGCGGCATATTGCTCGGCGCTCATGTTGGTGCCGTAGTCATGTGAACGGTGGCCACACGCGGCAAGCCCACTGACTAGCACCAGGGCGGTCACAGCGCCGATGAGCGTGCGCTTGGCATGGTGGCGTAAAAAGAAATTGGTCATCACGGTCTTTCTGAACCCTGGCGGGTAGTTGGAATATGACCGTGATGGTGCCGCCGCAGCCCTGACACTGGGTGTCAAGGCGGTTGCGGTTTGTTTCGGTTTATTTCACTCACCAGGAACGGCTACTGACCGAATTTCTTTATCCATCCCATCAAACTTTACAGCCCACTCAGCCAAGGCAAGGCATTTTTGGGGGACAGATGCGACCGAAAAGCACCGGGGAAGACGCCTAAATACGAACACGCAATGTGATTTGCTTGCGCATACTCCAGTAGTTAAGTTAAAACCACCTGACTGATTTAGGGCTATCACCATGAACACTGGACCCCGCTTTGGCATCGCCAACCGGCTCTCGGCAGTGACCGCCGTCGTCACTCTGGCGCTTGCCGGGATGGCCGCTTTCTCCTACGTGAGCCTCAAGAGCATCAGCCAGAAGGCTGATTTCACCCAAGCGGTCCGGGTGCCCCAATTGGAAGCCATGGCGGAGCTGGAGCTGAGTGTTACCCGAGTGTCTTTGCAGTTGCGTCACGCCATCCTTTCCCGAAACGAGCAGGAAATGAGTGCCACCTTGCAATACATCGGAGAGAAGCAGCTGCACATGAACAAGGTGTTGGCTGACTTTGAGCAACGACTTTTCTCCCCCGAGGGCAAGGAACACTTCAAGACCCTGCCGCCCTTGCTGGAAGACTTTTGGAAGATTGGCGGGGCCAATATCGCCCTGATCAAGGAAGGCAAAAAAGACGAGGCATTTGCATTTTTGGTGGACAACACGATTCCCGCACGCAACCGCCTGCTCACGGGCCTGGCAGACGGGCACAAAATTCAGCAGACCGGCCTGGAAAGAGATATCAAACAAATTGAAAAGAGTGTCGCCAACACCTCCAACCTCTTGGTGAGTGCGGCCATCCTGATTGCTTTGATGCTGATCGGGTTTGCGAGCTATGTGAGTCGCTTGCTTGTGAAGCGGGTGGCAGTTTCGCAAGCCGTGGCCGAGCGGGTTAGGGATGGTGACCTCACGGAGCGCGTTTTCGATGATGGCCGCGACGAGTTCACGCCGCTATTGGCTGCCATGCAAGACATGCAGAGCGCCCTGGGACGGGTGGTTCAGAACGTGCGTCACAGCGCTGAAAATATCGCGCAAACCAGTCATGAGATTGCGCATAGCAACCACGAGCTGTCGAACCGAACCGAGCAACAAGCCGGTGCACTCGAGAAAACCAGTGCCACCATGGAAGAAATGGGCTCAACCGCCAGCCAGAATGCAGACAACGCCAAAGCAGCCAGCCAGCTAACTGCGGATGCGAGTCACGTCGCCTCGCAAGGCGGTGCCGTCATGACCCAGGTGGTGGAAACCATGAAGTCGATCAACGACAGCAGCAGCCGGATCAGAGACATCATTGGCACGATCGATGGCATCGCTTTTCAAACCAACATCCTGGCGCTGAACGCCGCAGTCGAGGCAGCCCGGGCTGGCGAACAGGGTCGCGGGTTTGCCGTGGTCGCGAGCGAAGTGCGCAGCTTGGCGCAGCGCAGCGCCGAAGCGGCCAAAGAAATCAAGAGCCTGATCAGTGCCAGCGTAGAGCGCGTCGAATTGGGCACCACCTTGGTGGACCAGGCGGGCGCCACCATGGAAAAGATCGTGGAGTCGATTCAAAGGGTCAACGACATCGTCGGCGAGATCAGCGGCGCCAGCCAAGAGCAAAACATCGGCGTGAACCAGGTCAGCGAAGCGATCAGCAGCATGGACCACACCACACAGCAAAACGCTGCGATGGTAGAAAAAGGCGCCTCCTCTGCCGCCACACTGCAAGCGCAGTCCCAACAAATGTTGGAATCAGTGAGTGTCTTCCGCTTGGCAGACACTCAGCTGGCATTGCGCTAACAGCCTTTAAAGGCCCATCACTCCATCAGCGCGCCAGCACCCCCGCCAGCGCCTTGCCGGTGTGGGTGCCCAGCTTGACCACGTCTTCCGGCGTGGTGGCGGCCACCACGCGGCCACCGCCGTTGCCGCCCTCAGGCCCAAGGTCCAGCACCCAGTCGGCTTCGGCGATCACATCCAAGTCATGTTCAATCACCACCACGCTGTGGCCGCCATTCACCAGGCGGTGCAGCACATGGATGAGCTTTTCCACATCGGCCATGTGCAGGCCCACCGTGGGCTCGTCCAGCACGTAGAGCGTGTGCGGCACTTTGTTGCCGCGCTTGCCTACGTCGTCACGCACCTTGGCCAGTTCGGTCACCAGCTTGATGCGTTGTGCCTCGCCTCCGCTCAAGGTCGGTGATGGCTGCCCCAGCGTCAGATAGCCCAAACCCACGTCTTTGAGAAGCTGCAGCGGGTGGGCGATGACCGGCATGGCGGCAAAGAAGTCGACCGCTTCGTCCACCTCCATCTGCAGCACATCGCCGATGTTTTTGCCGCGCCAAGTGACGGCCAGTGTCTCGGGGTTGAAGCGCGCGCCCTTGCAGGTTTCGCACACCACTTTCACATCAGGCAAGAAGCTCATGCCGATGGTGCGCATGCCCTGCCCTTCGCAGCTCGGGCAGCGACCTTCGCCGGTGTTGAAGCTGAAGCGATTGGCCGCATAGCCGCGCGCCTTGGCTTCCAGCGTGTCGGCAAACAGTTTGCGGATAGTGTCCCAAAAGCCGATATAGGTCGCAGGGCAGGAGCGCGGTGTTTTGCCGATGGGCGTTTGGTCCACTTCGAGGACGCGGTCTATGGATTCATAGCCGGTCACGCCTTCGCAGCCGAGCCAGTCGATCTTCTCGCCCGCGTCGAGCGCATCGCGGCCGGCTTTGGTGCTGCGCTTTTGCACGGCAGTTTGCACGTTGGCCAGCAACACGTCGCGCGCCAGGGTGGACTTACCCGAGCCGCTGACGCCGGTGATGGCAACCAGGCGCTTGAGCGGTACATGGGCGGTAACGCTCTGCAGGTTGTGCATCGTGGCGTTGGTTACCGTGAGCCAGTCGATTTTTGGCTTGAAGACGGCTTCTGCTGTGTTCGCCACGGGCAGCCCGTCAACGGGCTCCTCGTGCATTTGCTGCGCAACTGCCAAATCGTCACCCGCTGCCGGACTACCCGCGGCTGCGACAGACATTTTTGCGGTTCTGCGGTCGGCTAATGCGGCGTATTCGGCGGCTACCTTGGTGAGTGCGGCGAGTTCGGTGTTCGCGGCAGCGCTGTCGAGGATGCGCGCCGCTTCGACCGCTGCTTTCTGTGCCTTGGCACTGAGCTTCTTCGAAGGTTTACCCGAACCAGCGGTGGAGGCGCTCGCGCCGGAAACCGATTTCGAGCTCGCAGCGCGCGCGTATGAGGCGCCCGGCGCAAGCGCCTCCGCCGCGTCGAGCACTAATGTCTCGGCAAACGACACCATTCCACGACGCAACGCCAATGGGTGCTTCATTGCATGCAACAAATACCTCCCCGTCTGCGACTCGGGAGCGTTCTGCACATCCGCGATCGAACCCTGCGCCACCAAGCGCCCACCGCGCTTGCCAGCGCTGGGGCCAATGTCGATGATGTGATCGGCGGCGCGAATGGTGTCTTCGTCGTGCTCCACCACCACCAGCGTGTTGCCCTTGTCGCTCAAGCTTTGCAAGGCTCCCAGCAGAATTTTGTTGTCGCGCGCATGCAGGCCGATGGTCGGCTCGTCCAGCACATAGCACACGCCCTGCAGGTTGCTACCCAGCTGCGCCGCCAAGCGGATACGCTGCGCCTCGCCACCACTGAGGGTCGGCGCGCCACGGTCGAGCGTGAGGTAGCCCAGGCCCACTTCTTCTAAGAACTCGAGGCGGCTGCGGATCTCGGGCACCAGATCGCGGGCGATGTCGCCCTCGCGGGTCGTCATGCCGCCGGCCACCTGCAGGGTCTGCACCCACTGGCGCACATCGGTCACCGAGAGGCGTGCAATGTCGGTAATGCCCAC
>JAIXVK010000330.1 GCA_027483085.1 Comamonadaceae bacterium
ATGAGGGTTTTTTTCATATTACTTGTCTCTTCAGTCTAAGTTTGAGGATCGCCGGATAGTGCTGGGCACCCCTCCAACGCTTCTTACTTCTTTAGCAAGAAGTAAGTCCTATTGAAACAAAAATTTGCAGTTCAGTCAGCAAACGCACCAAGAAAAATAAAGAGCGACCGTTCGTTTTTCAAGATTTGTTGTATTAGCACCAAGACATCAAAAATTTTCACTATACAGAAATCGCCACCTAAGAAAAAACCCTGCGAACTTTCGCTCGCAGGGTTTATTTGCTAACTAACAGCTGGCCTAAGCCAGCGTTAAATTAGAAAGTGTGGGAAACCAACAGTTCTGTCAGGTTAGCGCGCTGTGTGCCGCCCTCATCCCAGTTTGTGTAGGCGCCAACCAAGGAAGTGCGCTTGCTCAGAGCGTACACAGCCTTCAGACCGTAGCCAGACTTGGTGATGTCGTTAGCAGCGGTGCCGGAATCATCACGCTTGGAAGAACCCAGGTCGAAGCCCAGTGTCAAAGCGCCCAAAGGAGCTGTCACAGCCAAGATGGACTCGGTTGTAGTGCCCTTGTTACGCTGAACTTGAACAACACCAGCGCCCAATGTGAAAGCGCCGAAGTTGTAAGAACCCTTAGCGCGAACGCGTGTCTTAGCGTTGTTAGGAGCTGCTGCTTCGGTGGACTGGTTGTCCCAAGAAGTCAAAGCAGCTGTAGCAGCCAAAGGACCTGCTGCGTAAGAAACAGACAGGCTGTTGCTACGCTGGTCGTTGTTGGAAGCAGAGCCAACGCCCAGGCCAGCGCCGCTTGCGTTTTCAGTGTGGGACAGACCGAAGGTCAAGCCACCGAAAGAGGGCGATGTGTAAGCGACAGAGTCGTTGATGGTGCGAGCACCGTACACTTTGCCGTCCAAACCAGCG
Organism: Comamonadaceae bacterium; assembly: GCA_027483085.1. GTDB lineage: Bacteria > Pseudomonadota > Gammaproteobacteria > Burkholderiales > Burkholderiaceae_C > Allorhodoferax. Next base: position 915 of record JAIXVK010000330.1, read on the forward strand.
ATGCCGCCGATCACTGTGGACAGGTAGTCAGCGCCCTTGTCGTTAGCCAACTTGATGCGACCGAAACCGCCGGTCAATGTCAAAGCATTGTCACCGCCAGTAGCTGTACCACGTGCGAAACCGTCCAAAGACATTTCAGCAGCAGCCTTCAAGCCACCACCCAGGTCTTCAGAAGCAGCGAACTTCACGAAGGAAGTGTCCACGCCCAGACCGGACTTCTCAACACCGGTAGAGGAGTTGGAAGTGTTCCAGCCGTAAGCGTATTCGCCGGTGATGGAAACTTGTGCGAAAGAAGCGCCGGAAGCAGCCAGAACGGCCAAAGCGATCAAAGTCTTTTTCATTAGAAATACTCCAAGGTTAAACATAGAGCTCCGGACCGATTGTTCGGAACCCCGGGCCAACCTCCTTGTTCAGGAAGTTGAAGCTATTGCACCAGACCGATTCGGCTTTGGCAAAGAAAAGCGATAAAAAGGGTGGGTTCCTTGGGGTTACCGTTGTTGACTTGCAACAGGGCCTTTAACCAGCGTCAAGTGCGATTTTTCACACTCCCTATAGACTTTGGCTTTGATTTGACGCGAAAACTCGAGCATTTGTATGGATTCCCTTTTAAACGCCGCCGATACCGCCCTGCGCACCCTGTTCGCTACCCCACACGCGTCGCAGGCCTCTCCCACATCGCCTGACTCAGAAACAGCCTTGAGCGAAGCTGACAGGAAGAAATCTGCGGGTCTTATGCGGGTGAATCATGTGGGCGAAGTCTGCGCGCAGGCTCTTTACACTGCGCAAGCGCTTACAACCCCTAATAAAGGCTTGCGTGAGCACTTCACCAAGGCCTGCATTGAAGAGACTGATCATTTGGCGTGGACCGCGCAGCGCCTGGATGCCTTGGGTTCACGTCCGTCCTTGTTAAACCCCCTCTGGTACGCGGGTGCCTTTGGTTTGGGGCTGCTGGCGGGGCGCATGGGCGACAAATGGAGTCTGGGCTTTGTCGTTGAAACGGAGCGACAAGTCGGCGCCCACCTTGAGGGCCATCTGTCGACGCTACCGGAGGGCGACCACGAATCCAGGGCCATCGTGGCGCAAATGCAGCGTGACGAGCTACGCCATGCCGATGACGCAACGGCGGCCGGAGCAGCGGAGCTGCCCCGCCCTGTGAAAGAACTTATGCGCGCCGCCGCCAAAGTCATGACCACGGTGGCAGAGCGCATTTGATCAATGGCTCTAGCGGGCAGCCACTTTGTTACGGGCCAGCCAGGCCGGGTACTCTTTGGTGAGTAGTTCGGTTGCAGCGCTGGTGTACCAGTTGTACTTCACCCGACGCTCGTAACTCACATCGGCATACGCCGCTTTCTTGACACCGTCTCGAGATGTGAAGAGTGGGCGCCCGGACTCGAGGTCATAAAAGCGCGCCCAGAGGGGCGGTGCGCTAGCGTCTGCCACCACGCGGCGGTCAAAGCCGAACTCCAGCGTCTTGTCATTCACCTGGACTAGCTTGATGCCTGAGACTTTGGCCGCATCAAACCAAGCCATGCCACTCTGTATAGCGTCCACCACCTCAGAAGACGGCTGCGGCAATGACATCAAAAAGCGAAGCACGTTGACGGTCTCATCCCCACTGATAGAGGGCAACTCAAAGGCGCGCCCCATGGCGGGCTTCAGAGTCACTTCGTCGTACTGGGCAGCCCAGCCCGTTTTTTTGCCATCAATCCGGACTTGGCTGGCCAGAATCAACTGCAGACCTTTGTTATAGGCATCACGGGCTTTCGTCACTCGTGCGACATCCACAAACGCCATCTCCGGCTTTCTCTCGGCCACATCCCGCAATACTTCCAACACGTTGGCTATCGCGTCATCATTGAAAGTGATGCGCGCCTTGTAGCCTTGTGGTTGTGGCCAAAATTGTTGCCAGCCGCCACTCGGATGCTGCGCTGCCAATAGATAGTCCAAGCCCCGCAAGAAGGACTCTTTGTGGCTGGCCTTGCCACTAGCCACATGTACCTTGGCCAAAGCAACCAGCTGTTTGGTCGTGGAATCGTTGTCGATCGTGGATTTGCTGCGGAACCCGGTCAGGGCCTCTTTGTTCACCGGCGTCAAAAGATTGACCGTCTTTTCCAGCTTAGGCCACCCGCCATCCGGATTTTGGTAGCCCACGATGACGTCGCCCATGCGGACGCCATCTTCAGATCCGTAAAACCCCGCCTTTTGGGAAAGCAGGGTCTCTTCAGTCCCGGGACCACCCCGCGCAAAGTCAGCCAGTTTGACCCCCGCGGGCAGGAAAAAGGCACCGGTAAGCCGCTGGCGGGTTTTGTCCCACTTGACGAAGGCGCCCAGGGCTTCCCACACAGAGCTCACGGGCACCCAGGAACTTCCATTGCGCTCTTCCACCGCAGCCTCGAGGACAATAGGGGCCCCATTGACGGTGGCATTACGTTGCCCGACGGAC
>JAIXVK010000400.1 GCA_027483085.1 Comamonadaceae bacterium
CCGCCGACCTGGTGCTGTGCGCGCCGGTGATTGCCCAAGAAGCCAAAGAACAAAAGAAAACGCTGGAGGCGCACTACGCCCACATGATCGTCCACGGCACCCTGCACGCGCAGGGCTGGGACCACGAACTGGACGAAGACGCGGAGGTGATGGAGCTGCGCGAGAGCGAGATCATGGCGCGGTTGGGGTTTAAGAACCCCTACTGACTTCGCTTGGTGTTGCGCTCCGGAGCAGCCGCCTTGTGCGCTTTGCTCCGTGTCCCCCGCGTTTCGCGCTCCTCCTTGACCTGCGCAAAGCGCCCAAGGCGGCTGCTCCTACGGGTTGTTCGTTGCGAGCGAGAACCTGCGCACCTTTATCAATCCGCGTAACGCGTCCTAGCGATGGTCGCACGCTTGCGCATGCGACCGATCAGCAGCAAGCCCACCGCAGCCAACACCACCAGGCCCACCATGCCGAAGGCCCAGATCACCCACAAGAGCGGGGCCACCCAGTCCAGCAGCGGCGTGATCCACGGCATGACAGCGGCGAGCATTTCCACGGACCAAACAATGGTTGCGCGCACGGCTTCAGCGGTGCCTGCGTCTGTCCACAACGCAATCCATGGTGGCAGCGGCCATTGGGCGATGGTCTGAAGCCCGCCCTGCAGGTCCACGCCTTGGCCTGCCACCCAACTGGCCAAGGCCGCCGAGAGGCCAATAAAGCCGGTCCACAACAGGGCAAGGAATACGGTTGCTATGGCGAGTGCGATTTTCATGCGCAAATTATCGGGACCGCGCGTGAATTCACCACGACATGCCGCAGCATGAGCCCTCGCTTGAAGGGGCCTTCAAGGGGAGGCGACGGCCCTAACCCTTGAATCTTTTCAGCTTCTAGCGCCCATGGAATATGCGCAAACAGCTATCAAATCAGTAGCATCTAGACAGCAGGCGCCACCCGCATCGGAATCGTCACCGGCCCGTCATTGACCAACTCCACCTGCATGTCTGCCGCGAATATGCCAGTCTGCACGATGGGGTGCACTGTGCGGGCCTGGGCTACAAAGTAGTCGTACAAACGCCGCCCCTCATCGGGAGCAGCAGCCGCTTTGAAGCTGGGCCGGTTACCGCCCGAGGTGTCAGCGGCCAGGGTGAATTGGCTCACGATGAGCAGGCCGCCGTGCTGGCCTGCGCCATCCAAATCCTGCACGCTGCGGTTCATCTTGCCGTCAGCATCGCTGAAGATGCGCAGCTTGAGCAGCTTGGCCAGCAGCTTGTCGCCCTGGGCCTCGGTATCGCCCTGCTCGGCGCACACCAGCACCAGCAAACCCTGGTCGATCTTGCCCACGGTGGCACCATCCACCACCACCTGCGCGCGGCGAACGCGCTGTACCAAAGCCATCATCCCGTATACCTCTCGAAACTGTCTGCGGCCATTGTGCCGCGCACCCCTGTGCCACAATGAATCATCATGTTTGCCCCCCTTCAACGCCTCCGATTGTGGCTGCTGGCTTGGGCCGCGCTGTCGCTGTTGAGCGGTGTTTACATCGCGCGCGGCGAGCTGGCGCGTCAGCAGGACGTGTTCGACACCAACGCCCGCATCGTGCACCGCTTGCTCAGCCAGCAGGTGGTGCAACACGATGCCATTCTGGCCACGCTGGCGCTGCTGCACGGCGGCAATGCGGCGGATCGTCCTGAGCAACGCCTGCCCGCGCTGTATGGCCAGATTGCGGCTGCCGCCCACCGGGGCGCAAATGAAACCTGGCCCTCGCCCGAACTTGCCAACGCGGAAGCGGAGTCCCTCCGCCTCAAGCGCGCAGTACTGGCCGATGTGGACCTGCAAAAAGGCACTTACCAGTTGGTGCTGGCCGCGCAGCCAGACAGCTATGCCCTGACCATTGCCCTGCGCAATATGGTGCCGTGGGCGGAATGGCCCATGAAGCCGGACACCAGCCCGGTGCAAGTGCGCCTCGATTTGGGCGCCAAGACCTACACCGTGCAAGCCGGTCGCCCGTTTGCCATGGGGGATGCGGGCTGGACCTTTGAAGCGCGCAAAGTGCTGGCGGCGGAGAGCCAGCCTTTTGAAGTGGTGTCGCGCCTGCATGTGCCGTGGTCGGCTCTGCCGTGGACGTATATGTTGATCAGCGCTGGCGCGATTGCACTGGCCTTGCTGCGCGGCCGGATGCTGGTGCAGCAACGCACCCAGCAACGCCGCGAAGAAGAGCGCCAACGCGTGGGCCAACGCACACGGCTCAACACCTTGGGCGAACTGGCAGCCGGCATGGCCCATGAAATCAACCAGCCCCTCACTGCCATTCTGGCCAACACCCAGGCCGCCAGCCGCCTGCTGAACGACGCCGAGCCCGACCTGAATGCCGCCCGCAGCGCCATGCAGATGGCGGTGCAGCAGGCGCGCAGAGCGTCTGATGTGGTGGGTCGCCTGCGCCGCACGGTGGAGCGCCCGGGCAGCGCCGCAGCGGTGCAAAGCGTGGACCTGCACGCGGCCTGCCAGCACGCGCTCTACTTGCTAGAGCCCGAACTGCAGCGCAGCCGCTGCACAACCACCTTGACGATGGACGGCGACCTCTTCGCCGTGCAGGCTGACCCGGTGGCGCTGGAGCAAATCATCCACAACCTGCTGACCAACGCGCTGCAAGCCGTGGAGCAGGTGCCACCGCCGCAGCGCGCCCTGCAACTGGTGCTGAGCCACACAGCCACCCACGGCGTACTGCGTGTGCAGGACACCGGGCCCGGCATCCCGCCGGACGCACTGGCCAAGGTGTTCGAGCCCTTCTTTTTTTTTTTTTTTTGCGGCCTCGGTCTAGGCCTGAGCCTGTGCGAATCTTTGGCGCAGGGCATGGGCGCACACCTGAGCGCTGCCAATCTGCCAACGCAAGGCGCCGAGTTCACCCTGCAGATGCCTCTCGCAACGCCCGCCCCATGACCGCACCGCTTTCTCCCCTGATCCACCTGATCGACGATGACGAGGCCGTGCGCAGCAGCCTGGCCTTGCTGATCAGCACTGTGGGCTTGCGCGTGCAGCCGTGGGCCGACCCTCAGACGTTTTTACAGTCCTTTGACCGGGAAAGCATTGGCGCCATCGTGCTCGATGTGCGCATGCCGGGCATCAGCGGGCTAACGGTGCTGGACACCCTGAAGGAACAAAAGGTAGACCAGCCCGTCATCATGCTCACCGGGCACGGCACCATCGACATGTGTCGCCGCGCCTTCAAATCCGGGGCCGCAGAGTTTCTGGAAAAGCCGGTGGATGACGAGCGCCTGCTTGAAGCGCTGCAAACCGCGGTGCGCCAGCATGTGCAGTC
>JAIXVK010000305.1 GCA_027483085.1 Comamonadaceae bacterium
AAGCCCAATGTCTGGATTGACCTGTCGGGCTGGAGCCCCAAATACTTTCCCAAGCAACTGGTGCAATACGCCAACACCCTGCTTAAAGACCGCGTCTTGTTCGGCTCGGATTACCCGCTCATCACCCCGGAGCGCTGGATGAAAGACTTCCAGGAAGCGGGCTTCAAGCCCGAGGTGATGCCCGGCATCCTGAAAGACAACGCGGTGCGTTTGCTGCGCCTGGACCCCACCGCGGTAGCCGGCGAGTAAAGCGCCGCTCAGTCGGCAGGGGTGTAGACCTTTTGCAGCAGGCGGATCAGGGTTTTGCGCTCTGCGTCCGTCAAGCGGGAGGTGGCATCCATCTCGAGGTCAAAAGCAGTTTGCTCGGCCTGCGCCATCAGCTCTACCCCCTTGGGCGTGAGGTGCACCCCCATGGCCCGGCCGTCACTCGGGTGCGGCAGCCGCTCAATCAGGCCCCGCCGCTCTAGTGTGGCAATCAACCCCACAAGGTTGGGTGGCAGGACGTTGAGCGCTGCGCACAGCTGGCGGGAGGTGATGCCCGGGTTGTGGGCGACCAGCGAGAGCACCGAGAAGTCCACCACCTTCAGGTCATAGGGTGCCATGCGCACCATGAAGGTCTCGATGATCGCGAGTGACGCGCGCCGGGCGTTGTAGCCCACCAGCGTGCGCAAGTAGCTGGTGTCTACAGGTTCTACCGGAAGTGCATCAGGGGCCGCCGCGCGCTGACGCCCGCTTTTGGCAGTTGCCAGACTGGCCGACGCTGCAGGTTTGCGCACACGCGCCGCCACCGCCTTGGACTTGACGGAGGGCGACTGGGTAGAGGTAGAAATTTTTTTCAAAGGATTCAGAGCAAAATCAACGCCTAGCCCTCGCAGAATATGCGCGAATAGCTATCAAAAAAGGAGCAATAAACAGTTTGAATTCAACCCAACTGTTGACCGCGTGGGGTGAATGCTAACGGTTGAACCTTGCCGCAAGCTGGCTGCACAGGCACAGGCACCGGCACAGGCACAGGCACCGGCTCAGACCAGCCCGTGCTTTCTGGCCCGGTAGGCCAGTTTGGCGCGGCTGGTGTTCAGCAGCCGTGCAGCCGCCGACAGGTTGCCCCCCGAAGCTGCAATCGCCTTTTGGAGCAGCGATTGCTCGGTTTGCTCCAAGGTCATTGCCTGCGTCGGCGAGACCGGGTGCACGGGCGCCGCAGCCGTTGTGCCTGCGAGATTCAGCACACCGGCATCGGTTGTTTGCCGCAAAGTCAGCGCCTCCGAGCGGTGAACCTCACCGCCGGTAAAGAGGTGATGCACATCAATCAAGCCACCGGCATCCGCCAGGATCACCGCCCGCTCCACGAGGTTCTGCAGTTCACGGATGTTGCCCGGGTAGTCGTAGTTCACCAGGTGGCGCACCGCTGCTTGGGTAAAGCCTTTGACATCGCAATCGTGCTTGCGGCGGTAGTGGTGAATGAAATGGTTCATCAACAGCGGTATGTCATCCCTGCGCTCGCGCAAGGGCGGCAGATGGATGGGCACCACATTCAGCCGGAAAAACAGGTCCTCCCGAAACGTCCCCTTGCGCACCGCCTCGCGCAAAGCCTCGTTGGTCGCAGCGACCACCCGCACATCCACCGCCACACTGCGGGTGCCGCCCACACGCTCGATCTGCCCTTCCTGCAGGGCGCGCAAGAGCTTGCCCTGGGCCACAAAGCTCAAGGTGGCGATTTCGTCCAGAAAAAGGGTGCCCCCATGGGCACGCTCGAAGCGGCCCGGCCTCGACATCGTGGCTCCGGTGAACGCACCCCGCTCCACCCCGAACAGCTCCGACTCGATCAAGGTCTCCGGAATGGCCGCGCAATTCACCGCAATAAAGGGCTGGTTTTTGCGCGGGCTGATCTGGTGCAACATGCTGGCAAACTTCTCTTTGCCCACGCCCGACTCGCCGGTAAACAGCACCGTCGCCGACGTCCGGGCCACCCGGCTGAGCTGCTGGCAAGCCGCTTTAAACGCCGAAGACGCGCCCACCATGGCGTCGGCTGCCACGCGGTCTGCGGCAGGCAACTCGGCAGCTTGCTCGTCACCGCGGTCATACGCGGCGGCATCCACGAACTCATGCGCATTCAAATAGCGCATGTCTTCCTCGACGCCGTCCCACTGGTGGGCCGATTTACCCACCACCCGGCAATGCCCGTCCCCCATGGAGCGGCATTCGAGCTCGCGAAACACAATCAGGCGCCCGAACAGCGTGCTCACATAGCCGGTGGCGTAGCCCACCTGCATCCAGCAGGCGGGTGACCCGCCGACCCCGTAGGCCGCAATGTGTTCGTCGTCCTCACTGGAGTTGTGCCACAAGAATTCGCCCTCGTAGCTGCCGGTTTTGGCGTCATAGGCCACATGCACCAGCTCCACCTGCACCATGCCTTCCAGCGCGTGCAGGCGTGTTCCGGCAATAGCAGAGGCCAGCGGCTCGGCGTCGGGCCATTGCTTGCGCACCAGCTGCGCATCCCGGGCACCGCTCACATAGCCCGCCCGGGTCAGCAAGCCGCGTGCCTGCTTCAGGCCAAGGCTGTCCACCATCTCGCGGCGCAGCGAGCCCAGCGCCTCGGTGTGCATCAGCACCACCCGCTGGTCTTGCAGCCAGATGCGACCGTCACCGGGCGAGAAAAACAAACACTCGCTGATATCGGCCAGATTCGGGTGCGCGTCGCCACTGACAGAGGTACTGGCAAAACCGCCCCCGAACACTCGGCTGCGCTCGGGCTGTGCGCCGCCCAACACTGTGCCGGTGGTGCGGGCCACATCGGCCAGAGAGATGCGTGAGGCCCTAGATGGCATAGCGGTTTTCAAGTGATCAATTGGTGAAATATCGTTATATTATTTAATCATTTGGTGCATTTTTCGGCGCGGGTTAACCCTTTGCCGCGCACAAAAAAGTCACCTAGGGAAAGTCCTTAACCCTCGAGTGAACTCCGGGTCACCACTGCGCACTTTTCCCGGGTCCCCGCCCACTGCTGGTCTGCGCCTTGCAATCCATCAAACAACCACTCGCGAAGTGGCGATTTGATAAACCGATTGAAAGGATGCTTTCCCATGGGAACGACTGAGACCAATGCATGGCTGGATTTTTCAGCCACCCCTCCGGCCGCGCTCGGCAACGGTGTACGCCAAGTGATCGAACCCGCCACCGGCGAGGTGCTGTGTACCGCGGGTATTGCCAACGCGGCGGACGTTGCCAAGGCAACAGCCGCAGCCGCCATTGCCCAAGCCCGGTGGGTGATGGTGCATCCTCGCGAAAAGGCAGAGATCTTCCGCCGCGCTGCGACTCTGTTTCAACAGCATTTCGACACCCTGTCACTGTTCGTCGCCCGCGAGACGGGCGGCATCCTGCCCAAGGGGCAACATGAAATCCGCGAGGCCGCCCTGCTCTGCAACTTGGCGGCCGGCATGCCTTTGCAATCCCAAGGCCAAGTGCTGCCCAGCCAATACGGCCGCACCAGCCTAGCCCGCCGCGTGCCACATGGGGTTGTGGGCGTGATCTCGCCTTTCAACTTCCCCATGATCCTGGCCATTCGCGCGGTGGCACCTGCCTTGGCTGCCGGCAATGCGGTGATCATCAAGCCGGACACCCGCACCCCGGTGAGCGGCGGCTTGATGATTGCCAGCGTATTCGCCCAGGCCGGTCTGCCCGAAGGGCTTTTGCAAGTGCTGCCGGGCGATGCGGAAGCCGGCGAAGCGCTGGTCACCGACCCGCTGGTGCCCATGATTGCCTTCACCGGCTCCCCCGCCGTGGGGTGCCGTATCGGCGAACTGGCAGGCCGCCATTTGAAGAAGGTGTCGCTCGAGCTGGGCGGCAGCAATGCCCTGGTCATTCTGGATGACGCAGACCTCGACGTCGCGGCCAGCAATGCCGCCTGGGGTGCGTTCTTCCACCAGGGGCAGATTTGCATGGCATCCAACCGGATTCTGGTGCACGAGAGCATGGTGCAAGGCCTGATTGAAAAGATGGTGGCCAAGGCGACGCATCTGCCGGTCGGCAACGGTGCCAGCGGCCAAGTGGCACTCGGCCCGGTGATCGACGCCAAACAGCGCGACCGCATCCACCAACTGGTGCAAGACAGCGTGGCCGCTGGCGCCAAGCTGGAAGCGGGTGGCACGTTTGAAGGCTTGTTTTACCAACCCACGGTGCTCTCCGGGGTGCGCCCCGGCATGCGGGTGTTTGACGAAGAGACCTTCGGCCCGGTGGCCAACATCATCAGCTACCGCAACGAAACCGAAGCCGTCGCGCTGGCCAACCAGCACCACGGCAGCCTGGCGTCGGCGGTGATTTCGGCCTCCGTGGGGCGCGCTATGGCGGTGGGCCGGCAGCTCAAGTCCGGCATGGTGCACATCAACGACCAGACGGTGAACGACGAATGCGTCAACCCCTTCGGCGGCCCCGGCATTGCCGGCAACGGCACCAGCGTGGGCGGCCCGGCTGACTGGGAGGAATACACCCAATGGCAGTGGGTCACCATCAAAGACCACGCCACCGCCTACCCGTTTTAAACACCAGGAGAACATGATGAACTTGCAAGGAAAAACGATTGTCGTGACCGGCGTGTCCTCCGGCATCGGGGCGGAGGTAGCCCGGCTGGCCCGTTTTGAAGGCGCCCAAGTGATCGGCGTGGACCGTAATGACGCCAGCATCTCGATGGCCGGCTTTGTCAAAGCGGACTTGAGCACCGTGGCCGGTATCGATGCCGCAGTGGCCCAACTGCCCCCGCAGATCGACGCACTCTGCAACATCGCCGGCGTACCCGGCACCGCCGATCGCGATCTGGTGGCGCGAGTGAACTACCTCGGCTTGCGCCATCTGAGCGAGCAAGTCTTGCCGCGCATCCGACGTGGCGGCGGCATTGTCAATGTGGCGTCCATTCTCGGAGCCGAATGGCCGCAGAGGCTGGATGTCCACAAAGCGTTGGCTGCAGTCCAAGGCTTTGACGCGGGGGCCCAGTGGCTGCAGGCACACCCGGTGCCCCAAGAGACCTGCTACCAGTACTTCAAGGAAGCCCTGATTGTGTGGAACACGGTTCAGTCACAAGAGTGGTTCCTGAAAACCGGGGTGCGCATGAACTGCGTGGCCCCCGGCCCGGTGTTCACCCCCATCCTCGGCGATTTCGTCACCATGCTGGGCGCAGACCGTGTGCAGGCCGATGCCAACCGCATGGCGCGCCCGGCGTTCCCGGATGAAGTGGCCGCGGTCATTGCCTGG
>JAIXVK010000427.1 GCA_027483085.1 Comamonadaceae bacterium
CAGCGGCAGGCGAACCAGCGGGCGCACCGGCAGTCACTAAGGCCGGGAAATCACGTTTGGCAGTGGCCACAAGGCAATAGCCCGCAGCAGCGGTATGGCCCGTCTTGAGCCCGTCAACCGTCGGATCACGGAACAACAGCAGATTGCGGTTGCTGTCGTTGGCGGCAGGTGTGCCGGGGTAGCGGTACTTTTTGATGGCGTAGAAGTGCACGAAATCAGGGAAGTCACTCATCAAGCGCATCGCCAGGATGCTCAAGTCACGGGCGGTCGTGATGTGCCCTGCTTCGGTAAGGCCTTCGGGGTTTTTGTAGCCCGTATTCTTCATGCCAAGGACCTTGGCCTGCTCATTCATCATTTGGACAAAGCGCTCCATAGAGCCGCCAACGCCCTCCGCCAGCGCCATCGTGGCATCGTTTCCGCTCTGCACGATCATGCCTTTGATCAAATCTTCCACTGGCACTTGCATCTTGGGGTCGATGAACATCCGGGAGCCGGGCATCTTCCAGGCACGCTCACTCACCGGGAAGGTCTGCTTGAGATCAATCTTCTTGGATCGCAATGCGTCGAACACCAGATACGCTGTCATCAGCTTGGTGAGCGAGGCTGGCTCGACCGGCATGTCCAGATCTTTGGATGCCAGGATTTGATTCGCAGTGACGTCCATCAACAAATAGGCGCGTGCAGCCACTTCCGGCGGGCGCGGGGCTTCAGCGGCCACCGCAAAGCTCAAAGCCGCCAAAACGGAGGCAATCAATAGTTTCATAGTTCAGTCAGGTTGGAGAAAAAATATCGAGAAAGCGCTGGGAGTAACCCGAGAGAGCTGGCGCAGCGTCAGCCACGCAGATGACGCGCCACAATGTTGCGCAGTAATGGCAATTGTCCATGAAAGAAGTGTCCGCCCCCGGGCACGACCGTCACAGGCAAGCTCTGCGGCCGGGCCCAATTCATCACATCCGCTAGCGGAACGGTGTCGTCTTGCTCGCCGTGCAGCACCAACGTGCGGTCATGAAAGTCGGGTGCAACGGGGGCCACGGCAAAGCGGCTCGCCGCCGTACCGACCAGCACCACCTGCTCAGGCTCACGCGCGGCCAATGCCAACAGCGCATGGCTGGTCACAAACGCGCCAAATGAAAAACCGGCCAGCGAGAGCTTTCCTTCAGGGGCCATGTGCTGCACTACCGCCAGGAAATCTTGCAACTCTCCGTTGCCGTGGTCGTAGACGCCTTCACTAGCGCCGACACCCCGAAAATTGAAACGGACCGCACGCCATCCGGCCTGAACAAACGCCCGGGCCAGCGTCTGGACCACTTTGTTGTCCATGGTGCCGCCAAACAAGGGATGGGGGTGAGCGATCACCACCGTACCGCGCGAGACATCAAAGGGTGGATTCGAGGGCTCATCAACCAGCCCCTCCAGCGAACCGGCCGGACCCGCCATCTGGAACTTTTGGGTAGAAGAATTCATTTTGCTATTATTTTTATAGCAGCACCTGCAAGAGATGAGGGCGCCAACTATCGAATACGCTGTAATCAGCGACCCAGGTGGGCGGGTGTCAGCAGTCGCTCAACGACTTTGCCGTTCTTAAGGTGCGACTCCACAATCTCTTCAATATCCTGCCCGTCCACAAACGAGTACCAAACCGCTTCGGGATACACCACCGCCACCGGGCCGCCGGCACAGCGGTCCAAGCAGCCCGCTTTGTTCACACGGACTTTGCCGGGGCCCGCCAGTCCGGCCTCTTTGACAAGTTGCTTGCACTTGTCAAAACCCTCTTGGGCGTTGTGGTGCGCACAGCAGTCTTCACCGTTCTTTCGCTCGTTCAGGCAAAAGAAAATATGGCGTTCGTAATAGGAGGGGGCGGGAGTGGTGGAATCAGTCATGCACTGATTTTAGGTTTTAGTATCTCTGCGCGCGATTTGCCCCAGAAGATACAAGGACGCCACATAAGGCCAGAGCCACCCCACCCATTGCGCCAGACCATTGAACCGGATAAACCGCCCCTGCTCCCACAACTGCAAGGTCTGTGCGAAATAAGGACTTTCAGGCGCTTGATTCAGCAGGCTTAAATAGACCCCCAGCGCCAACAGTGCCACGGCCGCACTGACGCGCCATGACACCAGTACCAGCAACAGCGCCAAGCCGGCCCCTGCCAGCATGCCGATTTGCGTCGGCAAATCCAGCCAAGCCCAGGCATGGCCGGGCCCCCAACTCAGAGCAGCCGACAAAGCCGTGACCAACACCGCCGAAGTAGTCGTCACCACCACAACCACCACACGTCGCCACCGGGCCCGCACAATACAAAAACCCAGCAGACAAGGGATCAGCAAACCCAACGCAACGCATAGCAACTCTGTGCTCGGAGCCAAGGCAGGCCATTCCGTAGGACCTTCGGGCAACCAGCGTTCAAACTCGGAGTCCAGCAGCGCACTGCGTAGCATCTCCTCTACCCGGGTCACTACCTGACCCAAGCCCAAAGGCACCGAAGACGGGAATAACAAACCGAGGGGCCAGGTGGAGAGAAGCACGATCCCGCCGCGGGAATGCGACACAAACCAGCGGCTACGTACTTGGTTCCACCGATCGATAGCACCGGCCATTTGCAACACAAAGGCGATGGCTGCACCGCAAGCAGCGCCTAATGAGTTCAACAGAAAGTCTTCCCGAGAGGGCACCCGCAAAGGCAAGTAGCTCTGCAAGGCTTCCATCAGCAGCGACAGCAGCATGACCCCCAGCGGCGCCAGCCACACGGAGATACGTGGCCACCCCGAGCGCAAAGCGCCAAGAACGACCAGCCC
>JAIXVK010000377.1 GCA_027483085.1 Comamonadaceae bacterium
CGCCAAAATCTTGGTCAGCATTCCGCCACGGCCAATGCTGCTCCCAGCGCCGCCGGCCATCAACTCCAATGCGTGGTCCCCAGCCTTCGCTTCGCTCACAAAAGTGGCGGCAGGGTCTTTGCGAGGATCCGCGGTAAAAAGGCCTTTTTGGTCGGTGAGGATGACCAAGGCGTCCGCTTCCACCAAGTTGGCCACCAAGGCCCCCAAGGTGTCGTTATCGCCAAACTTGATCTCATCGTTGACGACCGTGTCGTTCTCGTTGATCACCGGCACAACACCCAGCTTCAACAAGGTCAGCAAGGTCGAGCGGGCATTCAAGTAGCGCTCACGGTCCGCAAGGTCGGCATGGGTCAACAACACCTGGGCGCTGCCCAAATCGTTAGCGCGGAGCTTGGTCTCGTACATCTGAGCCAGGCCCATCTGGCCCACGGCCGCAGCCGCTTGCAGCTCCTGCACCGCTTTCGGCCGGGTTGCCCAGCCCAAACGCTTCATGCCTTCGGCAATGGCACCGCTCGACACCATGATGACCTCACGGCCATCACGAATCAAATGTGCCAATTGGCGGCACCACTCACCGATAGCCTGCTCATCCAAACCGCGGCCATCATTGGTGACCAGACTGGAGCCGACCTTGACCACGACACGACGTGCATCACGCAGAACAGATGAGCTGAATTTTTGATTCATTGATGCCTGTAGCCCTAATCGAATATGCGTGAGCTGCTATAAATATCGTAGCAATAACCAAAGGATCCGGAGATCAGATTTACTCCGTCGGCGCGTCTGAATCTGTCGATCCCGGCGCAAATCGCGGATCGACCTCGACGTGCGGCATCTCGGCGATCTGCTGCGCCTTGATGTGCTTGTAAATCTCTTTGATCAGAGGCTCGCAACCCTCACGGGTCAACGCAGAAATCTCGAACACCGGTCCTTTGAACTTGTAGCGTTTGACAAAGTCTCTGATCAACGCAACCCGGTCATCCGTGGGGACCATGTCCAACTTGTTAAGCACCAGCCAGCGGGGCTTTTTGTACAACTCTTCGTCGTACTTCTTGAGCTCATTGACGATGGCTTTCGCTTGCGCAACGGTATCCACACCTTCATCAAAAGGCGCCATATCGATCACATGCAAGAGCAAGCGGGTGCGCTGCAAATGCCGCAAAAACTGATGTCCAAGGCCTGCACCCTCCGCAGCGCCTTCAATCAAACCGGGCAAATCGGCTACGACAAAGCTCTGCTCTGGGCCGACACGCACCACACCCAGGTTGGGGTGCAGTGTGGTGAAGGGGTAGTCGGCAATACGCGGGCGCGCATTCGATACCGCCGAAATGAAGGTAGATTTGCCCGCATTGGGCATACCCAGCAAGCCGACATCGGCAAGCACCTTGAGCTCCAGCTTCAGGTTGCGTTTTTCGCCAGGCCAGCCCGGGGTTTTTTGACGTGGCGCCCGGTTGATTGCGCTTTTAAAACGCATATTCCCAAAGCCGCCGTCACCGCCTTTGGCGATGGTGATCACTTCGCCCGGCTGCAGCAGCTCAAACAGCACTTCGCCGGTTTCAGCGTCGGTAATGATCGTCCCAACCGGCATTTTGAGGGTGATGTCATCACCAGCTGCACCGAACATGTCGGAGCCCATCCCGTGCTCGCCGCGCTTGGCGTCGTAGCGACGGGCAAAGCGGTAGTCCACCAGGGTATTCAGGTTGGGGTCCGCTACTGCGAACACGTGGCCGCCGCGGCCACCGTCGCCCCCGTTGGGGCCGCCGAATTCTTTGTACTTCTCATGCCGGAAGGAAACGCAACCCGCGCCACCGTCTCCCGCGGAGATATCAATGTAGGCTTCGTCAACAAACTTCATGGTCGTACACCGAGGTTAGAAATGAAAAACCCCGCGCGGAAGGCGCAGGGTTTCTCGGGGGAGCCAGTGCAGATTACGCTGCAGTGATGCTCACTGTGTGCTTGTTCAACGCACCCTTGACTGCGAACGACACTTTGCCGTCCACCAGTGCAAACAGAGTGTGGTCCACGCCCATGCCGACGTTGTCGCCAGCGTGGAACTTGGTGCCGCGTTGACGCACGATGATGGAACCAGCGCTGATCAACTCACCGCCGAAAGCCTTCACACCGAGCATCTTTGGCTTGGAATCACGTCCGTTGCGCGTAGAGCCGCCGCCTTTTTTCTGTGCCATGACCTATTCCTTTAAGCCTTGATCGCGCCGATTTGCAGTTCGGTGAACTGCTGACGGTGACCTTGACGTTTCTGGTAGTGCTTACGACGACGCATCTTGAAGATACGCACTTTGTCGTGCTTTCCGTGGGAAATTACTGTGACCGTAACGGTCGCACCGGACACCAAGGGTGTGCCGACTTTCAGTTCAGCGCCGTTTCCGACTGCCAGAACCTGGTCGATCACGATCTCTTGGCCTACGTCCGCAGCAATCTGTTCTACTTTAATTTTTTCGCCAGCAGCAACACGATATTGCTTGCCGCCGGTTTTTATGACCGCGTACATGTTGACCTCTTCGACTAGGAAATTCTGCAAATGAATTTTTACAGAGCCTAGGAGTATAACATTTACTTGTAATTCGTCAAAGCAGCCCAAGACAGCGCAGAGCAAGCCCTATCGGGCGTCCCTATAATCCACCAAAACAAACCGGTCTAACGCCTTGCAAGTCTCTACTCCTGCTTCTTCGACGGGGCTCTCCATCGTCGAACCCGACATGCGCGAAGTTGACGGGGTCATCGCTCACAGATTGGACTCCGGCGTACCCCTGGTGGGCAGCGTATCCCAGTACATCATTTCTGCCGGTGGCAAGCGCCTGCGCCCTGCCTTGCTGCTGCTGTGCTGCGGAGCCTTGGGATACACAGGCACCCAGCGCTTCAACATGGCGGCTGTGGTCGAGTTCATTCACACCGCCACCCTGCTGCACGACGATGTGGTGGACGAATCCGAGCTGCGCCGCGGCGCCCCCACCGCGAACGCACGGTTTGGCAACCCTGCCAGCGTGTTGGTGGGCGACTTTTTGTACTCGCGCGCTTTCCAGATGATGGTTGAAGCCCAAAGCATGCGGATCATGCAGGTGTTGGCCGATGCCACCAACATCATTTCAGAAGGCGAAGTGATGCAGCTCATGAACATGCACAACGCCGCGCTCGATGAAGCCGGCTACCTACAAGTCATCCGCTCCAAAACTGCCAAACTTTTTGAGGCCAGCGCTCGTGTGGGCGCCATCTTGTCGGGCGCCACACCTGCACAGGAAGATGCTTGCGCCGAATACGGACAGGCCATGGGCACGGCGTTTCAAGTGATTGACGATGTGCTCGACTACGCGGGCGATGCTGCTGTCATGGGCAAAAACCTTGGCGACGATTTGCGCGAAGGCAAAACCACCCTCCCCTTGATTGCCGCCATGCAGCGCGGCACCGACGCAGAGCGCGCCACCATTCAAACCGCGATTGAAACCGGCGACATCAGCATGCTGGACGCCGTGGTGGCCATCGTGCACAAAACCGGCGCACTAGATATTGCAAAAGCTTCGGCTCGCAGCGAGGCCGAGCGCGCCATTGCGGCGGCCAAACAACTGCCTACCAATGGGTATTCCACTTGCCTGGTCAACCTCGCCAGCCAACTGCTAGAGCGCAATCACTGAGGTGCTCTCAACGCACCCACCATGCAAAAGGGCCTGTCAAATGACAGGCCCTTTTTTATGAAGTGAGCTTGCTAATTAAGCAGCTTGCTTGCGGCGGCGAGCGATTGCGCCCATCACGCCCAAACCGGCCAACAGCATGGCGTAGGTTTCAGGCTCTGGAACGGGTGCTGCACTCAAGGCAACGCCGTAAGTACCGCCGTTGATGCCAGTCGCAACGCCCTTGATGTCGATGTGGTAGTTGCCAGCAGTCGGCAGGTTGAAGGTGTAACCGGTGCCATTGCCAGCAAACGAGCCGTAGTTGACGCTGCCGTTAGGGTGGCTGTTGTTCCACAAGTTCACGGTCAAATTGGCGATATCCAAAAAGGTGAACGATGCAAAAGACAGCGTCAGGCTCGTCGCAGCAGCCGTCAGATTCGAAGGAGCTGCGATAGAGAAGTTGATAGTGTCTTCAAAGGAGCCTGGTGTATGGATGAACGATTTCGAAGTCGCTCCGATCGTGCCAGCATTGAAAGTTGCAGCTTGTGCGGAACCAGCTGCCAAAGCAGACACAGCAATGGCCAAAGCCAAGCTAGTTTTTGTGAAGTTCATGTTTATCCCTGTAATGTTGAGTGCGGCAACAACAGAATTTGTCGCTGCTCGCACCACCATTATCAAAAACATCCGCAAATCAATCGATAGTCCGATCCGACTACAAGATGGTCAAAAGCGTGAAAAAAGTCACACTTTTTGACCCGCAGCATCAGCGACCGTAAACATCCTCGAACCGCACAATGTCGTCTTCACCCAGATAGCTGCCCGACTGCACTTCAATCATTTCCAGCGCCAGCTTGCCCGGATTTTCCAAGCGGTGCGTCGTGCCCAAGGGGATATAGGTCGACTCGTTTTCCGACAGCAACAGGGTCTTGTCACCGACCGTCACCTTGGCTGTGCCGCTCACCACAATCCAATGCTCGGCGCGGTGATGGTGCATTTGCAACGACAAAGCAGCCCCCGGCTTGACCACGATCCGCTTCACCTGGAAGCGCTCGCCATGGTCAATGCTGTCGTACCAGCCCCATGGGCGGAACACCTTGCGGTGTGCCTGCCCCTCACTGCGGCCGGCTTGCTTCAAGCGGTCCACAATTTTCTTCACATCTTGGGTTTTGTTCTTGTGGGCGACCAAAATCGCATCCGCGGTCTCAACCACAATCAAATCGTCCACGCCCACACACGCAATCAACCGCCCCTCCGACAACGCCAAGGTGTTCCGGCTGTCTTGCATCAACACATCACCCTGCGCCACGTTGCCCTTATCGTCCTTGGGGAGCACGTTCCATAAAGCCTCCCACGCCCCTACGTCCGACCAACCGGCAGACAACGGAATTACCACACCTGTGGGCAAACCTTCAAGCACTGCACCGCCCTGGCCCGCGAGCCGCTCCATGACGGCGTAGTCAATCGAGTCACTAGGGCACGCACTGAAAGCCTCTTTGCCTACACGCACAAACTCACCGTCTGCACGCCCCTCGCTCCAAGCCGTAGCACAGGCTTGGGCAATATCGGGTCGGCAGCGCTCCATGGCCGCCAGCCACACCGATGCCTTCATCATGAACAAGCCACTGTTCCAAGAATAAGTGCCCTCATCCAGATAAGCCTGCGCCGTTTGCAAATCAGGTTTTTCCACAAAGCGTGCAATTTGCTTGGCGCCATCTGTACCAAAAGCTGCACCCGACTGGATGTAGCCGTAGCCTGTTTCAGGGGCATCCGGGGTGATGCCAAAAGTCACCACCGCACCCGCTTGCGCCAACTGCGCGCCCTTCACCACCGCAACACGGAAAGCCGCGCCATCCATGATCACGTGGTCTGCCGGCATCACCAGCAGCACGGGGTCTGCTCCGTTTTTAATAGCAGCATGCGCAGCAATAGTAAGTGCTGGAGCCGTATTTCGCCCCAAAGGCTCCAACACCACCGTACCCGGCTTGCCCATCAGGCGCATCTGCTCGGCGATCACAAAGCGGTATTCCTCGTTGCACACCACCATCGGGGCCGCCAGCTCCACGCCAGCAATCCCCTCGACGCGGCGCACGGTTGCCTGCAACAGCGAATCTTCGCCAATCAAAGGCAGCAATTGCTTGGGGTACTTTTCGCGGGACAAAGGCCACAAACGGGTGCCGGAGCCGCCCGACAAAACTACGGGTTGAATCAACATTACAAATCCTTCACAAGTCAAAAATCAATCATCAAGCGCGGGCATCGCCCCAGCGCAGGCGCGAGGTGTCATCGCCGGCATACAGCGTCTCGCCATGCCGGTTCACGCAATACAAGCGCGAAACAATCATTTCGTGGAAATGCATATCCGGCGCAATCCGGGTGTACTCAAACAAAATACCCCGGGTAATTCGCGCCCCCGAGCGGATCACGCTGCCGTGCCCTATCCAAGCCGGGCCTATGATGGAGGCGCCCTCTTCAATCTTCACGCTGGAGCCGATGTACACCGGCCCCTCAATCTTGACCTTGTCCCATGGAATGTTAGTATTCAGGCCCACCCACACACCGGGCTTTACTTGTTTGCCGGGCATCGGCATGTTCTCCACCTCGCCCTTCAAAACCCGCTGCAGCACCGTCCAGTAATCGCTCACCCGCCCGATATCAATCCAATGAAACGGCCGGTTCTGCACATAAAACGGCGATCCATCCTGCGCAAGCTGCGGAAACAGCTCCGAGCCGATGTCGTATACCTTGCCCTTGGGCACTTTCTCCAGGATCTCGGGCTCAAAAATGTAGATGCCGGTGCTAGCCAAGGTGGACTTGGCATCCTCCGGCTTGGGCTTTTCCTGAAACGAGCGAATCCGCCCATCTTCGTCTGCTACCACCATGCCGTAGTTCTGCACTTCTTGCAGCGGCACCTCGAGGGCCACCACGCTGGCCAGCGCGCCTTTGGCTTTGTGCTCGGCAATCGCTGCGGTGATGTCGAGGTCGATCAGCGCATCCCCACACAGCACCAAGGTGGTTTCGTCAAAAAAACCACTGAAATCCTGAATCCGCCGCATACCACCTGCCGAGCCCATAGGGCGGGGCAATATATCGCCATGCTCGCGCACCCCTTCGTAGGAGTAGGCAATCTCCACACCCCAGCGACTGCCATCGCCAAAGTACTGCTCAATACGCTGGTGGTGGTAAGCCACGTTGATGATGATTTCGCGGATGCCATGCCGCGCCAAATGCTCGATCAAATACTCCATCACCGGCTTGCCCAGAATCGGCACCATCGGTTTGGGCAAGTCTTTGGTGAGCGGGCGGACCCGTGTGCCCTGGCCTGCAGCCAAGATCATTCCTTTTGCCATTTTTACTCCCGTGATCTGATGTAACCCGCTCCACAGAGCGAGTGCTTCATTGCCTAAAAGTGTACTGGGTCGGGCATAGCTCTTTCGACCCCATTTGCGCACTTTCAGCCCACATTCGACAGCTACAAACGCGATACCGAAGCGAGGCAAAGGCGACACAAAAATCAAAATTCTCTGGGCAAGTGTGACTTTTTTCACGCCGAACGAACTTCAATTGTCAAAAAGTAGTGGATTCACCCATTTGGGGGATAGGCCTAGTCATTTGGACTACGTAACATCGCGGCTTCGCTGTCACCCTAGCAATAACCCTCGGTTATTTAGTTACAAAAAATGTCTTTGTTGCCCTCGCTCTCTACCGAGGATCTCCATCACTACCACCGCGTGGTCACCCACTCGGTGGAGGTGCGCAGCCATTTCGACATGCTCATCTGGCTGCAGGGAGACATGCAGAAATACCTGCCACACGACATCCTGATCGCAGCCTGGGGTGATTTCAGCAGCGGCCATGTGCAGCACGACATCATCTCTGCCCTGTCCGGCGTGCGCTCGCACGCTGCGCAGTCCGAGTTCTTGTCGCCGCTCATGGTGAGCCTCTTCAACCGCTGGGCTGAGTTCGGCAAAAAGCCTTTCAGCCTCAATGCCGGCGAATCCGGCTTCTCGCTGGACGAGTTTGGCCTGAAGAGCGCTCTGGGCGGCGCATTGCTCAAAATGCGCAGTGCCACCATCCACGGCATTACCGATGAGCGCGGCAGCCATGACTGCGTCTATGTCGTGTTTAGCGCCCGCAAGCAGTTCACCGACCTCGAGCGAAATGCCATGGCCATGGTCCTGCCCTATATAGATACCGCGCTGCGCCAAGTCGAACACCTGCCGCACCAATCCGGCGGCAGCTCGTCCGCCCCTGCCAACTCGGCAGCAGAAACAAAGTTACCCGAGCCCGATGTCCTCACCGAGCGCGAGGCCGAAATCCTGAAATGGGTCGCCTTGGGCAAAACCAACCCCGAAATCGGCAGCATCCTCGACATCAGCGCCTTCACCGTCAAAAACCACATGCAGCGCGTTTTCAAAAAACTCGATGTCTCCAACCGCGCCCAAGCCGTGGGCAAATTCCGGGCATGGGTCAACCATGTCTAAGGCTCACATCACTTTTTCAGCGGCAGAGTTCAACCGCAGCACCGAACACGCCTCCATGGGCCGTGACAACCTGCTCGGCGTCTTGGAGACCTGCCTCTGCCCCACCGCGCTGGTGGGCTCACTTTGGGTGCTGGCGCACTGGTTCGAGGGCAGTGTGCCCCCTGCCTACCTATTGCTCGCCGTGCTCGCGTTCGCACTCACCTTCCCCGGCGAGCCCCGCTTGCAAGCCAGCAAATCCGGCAGCGTGCTCGACATCTGC
>JAIXVK010000488.1 GCA_027483085.1 Comamonadaceae bacterium
GGTGCGCCTGAATTTGGCGAGCGTTGGTTGGGGGCTTTGACAGGTGACTTGACCCGGTCTTTCAACTCGATCGTAGGCAATACGCCCTTGCTGATCAGGACATCGTTCGCATTTTTGTAGGCAGTAATCAGTCGCTCAATCAATAAGCGCTGGACAACTTCTGTCACCATCGGCCAAGAGTCACCCGGCATTCCTGAAACAGACCATTGCTCCACCAACAAGAGGACCAGCACCTCCGGGCGGAAAAGGTCTTTCCCGTCCAGATCATCCAGACCCTCAAGGTATTTGATCCGCACGCGCAAGTCTTCAAGCTGCGGCAAGACTTTTTCGTTCACGGACAATACCATCCGCGACGCGAGGATTTTGTTTTCGACGACCTCGGTGCCCACAAGCTCCAGGTTGACGGAACGGACTTCCGCCGCCTTCTTTACTTCAGAAGGAGATAGGCATTCTCGCCAAGACTTCTGTGTGCCCTCGACCCACAAGGGACGGCTTTGCTTGTAAGCCATCCAGATGTCACGACGAGTTTGCGAATCACGGGCATTGCTAGGCTCGTCGACGAGCTCTGTGAGCCGATCCTGAACTGCTGCGCCGATTTCCAACAAGGCTTTGCAAGATTCCGCGAAAAACCGCTCCCGCAGTGCGCGAGCGAGTTGCAATCGAGGCGAAAGCGCCTGGCCGGTAGCCATGTTGGGAGAGTCCTTTTACTAAACTGCCGCCCCTGCGTTCGGGTCGTTTGGATCGAGATCCTTTTTGGGCCCGCCCTTTACCAAATCTTCCCGCTGGATACCTAACCACATAGAAATGGAAGCGGCCACAAACACAGACGAATAAATGCCAAACAAGATGCCGATCGTGAGCGCCATCGCAAAGTAATGAAGCGTAGCACCGCCGAAAATCAACATCGACAACACCATCAACTGGGTCGAGCCATGGGTGATGATGGTTCGACTGATTGTGGAGGTAATCGCATTGTCAATGATTTGTTCCGTGTTCATCTTGCGATAGCGCCGGAAATTCTCACGGATCCGGTCAAAAATCACAACCGACTCGTTTACCGAATAACCCAAGACGGCCAAAACCGCTGCCAGCACCGGGAGTGAGAACTCCCACTGGAAAAAGGCGAAGAAACCGAGAATGATGATCACATCATGCAAGTTGGCAATGATGGCCGCAACGGCGAACTTCCATTCAAAACGGATGGCCAAGTAAATCATGATGCCGACCACCACGAACGCAAGCGCTTTCAAGCCATCAGCGGCCAGTTCATCGCCGACCTGAGGCCCCACAAACTCGGTACGACGCAAGGTGGCGGTGGCATCAGATGCCTTCAGCGCAGTCAACACCATGTCGCTTTGCTGTCCGGAAGTACTGCCTTTTTGAACTGGCATCCGGATCAACACATCCTGTGCAGTGCCAAAGTTTTGGACCTGCACATCATTGATTCCCAACTTTGCCACTGTGGTGCGGATGGCGTCGAGGTTGGCAGGCTGGGAGTAGCTCACCTCCATCAACGTCCCGCCGGTGAACTCTACCGACAGGTGCAGACCGCGGGAGAACAGAAAAAATACGGCCGCCAAAAAAGTGACGAACGAAATGACATTGAAAACCAAAGCATTCCGCATGAACGGAATGTCACGGCGGATTTTAAAAAATTCCATGACTTTTCCTTAAGGGGTAGTGACTTCGGTGCCGCTGTCCGGACGCCACACGGTCCCAATAGAAACCGTTTTCAGCTTCTTCTGACGACCGTACCACAAATTCACCAAACCACGCGAGAAGAACACGCCGGAGAACATGCTGGTCAAAATCCCCAAGCAGTGCACAACCGCGAAACCTCGCACAGGGCCGGAGCCGAATGCCAACAATGCCAAACCTGCGATCAGGGTGGTTACGTTCGAGTCGATGATGGTCGCCCATGCGCGGTCATAACCGGCGTGAATCGCGGCTTGGGGAGATGCGCCATTGCGTAGCTCTTCCCGAACGCGTTCATTGATCAACACGTTGGCATCAATCGCCATACCCAGAACCAGCGCCATCGCGGCCATGCCTGGCAATGTCAAAGTCGCTTGCAGCATGGAGAGCACCGCCACCAACAACAAAAGGTTGAAGGCCAGTGCTAGGCTGGAAATCACGCCGAACAGCATGTAATAAGCGCACATGAAAATGGCAACCGCCACAAAGCCCCAGGTGACGCTCAGGAAACCCTTGGCAATATTCTCGGCACCCAAGCTCGGCCCGATCGTGCGCTCCTCGATGATCTCCATCGGAGCCGCCAAAGATCCGGCACGCAACAGCAGCGCAGTGTCTGCCGCCTCGACGGTGGTCATCCGGCCGGAAATCTGAACACGCCCGCCACCGATTTCGGCGCGAATCACCGGTGCGGTCACGACTTCGCCTTTGCCTTTTTCAAATAGCAAAATCGCCATGCGCTTGTTGATGTTCTCGCGGGTCACATCACGGAAGATGCGGGCGCCCTTGGCATCCAGTGACAAATTCACGGTGGGCTCTTGGGTCTGGCCATCAAATCCGGGTTGCGCGTCTGTCAGGTTCTCGCCCGTCAGAATCACTTGCTTCTTTACGATGACCGGGATGCCTTCGCGATCCAGGTAACGTTCAGAGCCGAAGGGAACAGGGCCGGTTCCGGTTTCCGCCGCACGGGCTTCGGAGCCTTCATCGACCAGACGCACTTCCAGTGTTGCGGTGCGTCCGAGGATGTCTTTGGCCTTGGCCGTGTCCTGCACGCCGGGCAACTGCACCACGATACGGTCCAGGCCTTGCTGCTGAATCACCGGTTCTGCAACACCCAGCTCATTGATCCGGTTGTGCAAGGTGGTGATGTTTTGCTTGAGCGCTTGGTCTTGGATGGTTTTTCCGGAGACCTGTTTGATCGTAGCGACCAGTTTGACGTCCTGCCCATCAGCGGCAGACACCGCATCCAGATCGGTGAACTGATCCTGAATGATGCGCTGGGCTGCCTGAGCGGTAGCCGCGTCCCGGAACCGGATCTCGATGGCTTGGCCGTTACGGGCGATACCGCTGTGGCGCACGTTCTTTTCACGCAAGATAGTGCGAATGTCGCCGGACAGCGACTCTGCCCGCTTGGTGAGCGCTGCCTGCATGTCGACTTGCAACATGAAGTGCACACCACCGCGCAAATCCAATCCCAAGTACATCGGCGATGCGCGCAAGGACGTCAGCCAGGCCGGCGAACGTGACAGCAAATTGAGCGCAACGATGTAGGACGGGTCCGCACCGTCAGGGTTGATCGCTTTTTGAACCGCATCTTTGGCCTTGAGCTGCGTGTCGGTGTCGGCAAAGCGCGCCTTCACGGACGCACCATCCAAGGCCACCGCATCGGGCGTCAAGCCGGCGCTCTTCAGCGCCTGCTCTACCTTGGCCAGTGTGGCGGCATCGACCTTCACCGACGACTTGGCCGTTGAAACCTGCACTGCCGGTGCTTCGCCAAACAGATTGGGCAGGGCATACAAGCCACTGACCACCAGCGCGACCAAAATGATCGCGTACTTCCACACCGGATAACGGTTCATGATCGCGCTTCGCTAACAGTTAAAAACGGCCGCTTACTTGATGGAGCCTTTGGGCAACACTTGCACCACCGCGCTGCGCTGCACTTGGATTTCCACGCCGCTGGCCACTTCCAGGCCGACATAGCTGTCGCCCATCTTGCTGACCTTGCCCAGTACGCCACCAGCAGTTACCACTTCATCACCCTTGGCCAAGGCGTCGATCATGGCGCGGTGCTCTTTCTGCTTCTTCATTTGGGGGCGGATCATCACGAAGTACAGCACCACAAACATCAGCACCAAAGGCAGCATGCTCATCAAAGAGGATTGCATGTCACCGCCAGCGGCAGCAGGAGCAGTTTGGGCAAAAGCAGAAGAAATGAACACAGGCAAACTCCACAAAAGGGATCAGAACAAATAGTTTTCCACCCGCGGCACAGCCGCACGCGAACCGACCGGCTGATGACCAGTCAACCGGTCATTGTAAGCGGGGGAAAAGGCCCGCCCATGATGGGCGGGCAAGGCCCTAGGCGGCTCGGGCCTGTTGGGTCCCGGGGCTTGCGTGGTAGCGGGCCAACAAATCGACCCACTGGGTCCGGGCAGCCCTCAAGTGACGGGCCTTGACATGGCCATAGCCGCGGATGTGCTCGGGCACACGGGCGAACGCCAGCGCGGCATCACGGTTGGACGCGCTCAAGGCAGGCAACATTCCTTCAATGGCTGAGCGGTATTCGCCAATCAGCGCCCGCTCCTCACGGCGTTCCTCGGTATACCCAAAGACATCCAGTGCAGTACCCCGGAGCACTTTCATGGGTGCCAAAAGAC
>JAIXVK010000166.1 GCA_027483085.1 Comamonadaceae bacterium
AGGCTTGTGCGGCGAACGCTTCGTTCAGTTCAAACAAATCCACGTCGGCGGCCTTCCAGCCGGCGCGCGCCAGCGCACGCTGGGTCGCAGATACGGGGCCCAAGCCCATCAGCGCCGGGGCGAGACCGGTGGTACCGAAACTGGCAATACGCGCCAGAGGTGTCAGGCCCAGAGCCGCGGCCTTTTTTTCCGTTATGTCTTTTTTTCCGGCGGCGCCGTCGTTGATGCCGGAGGCATTGCCAGCGGTGACGCTGCCCGCCTTGTCGAACGCGGGGCGCAGGCCAGCCAACGCTTCGGCATTGGTTTTCTTGTTGATGAATTCGTCAGTGTCAAACACCACCGGGTCGCCCTTGCGCTGGGGAATCACCACCGGCACGATTTCGGACTTGAATTTGCCCGCGTCTTGTGCCGCAGCTGCCTTTTGCTGGCTGCCGAGCGCCAAAGCGTCTTGCATGTCGCGGGTGATGTCGTTGGCCTTGGCGACGTTTTCAGCGGTGATGCCCATGTGGTATTGGTTGTACACGTCCCACAGACCGTCGGTGATCATGGTGTCTGCCATTTTCCACTCGCCCATGCGCTGGCCGTCACGGCTGCCCAGCAGCACGTGGGGGGATGCGCTCATGTTTTCCTGGCCACCGGCAATCACAATCTCGCTGTCGCCCCAAGCCACAGCCTGAGCGGCGAGCATCACGGCCTTCAGGCCGGAGCCGCAGACGGCGTTGATGGTGAGCGCGGGAGTTTCTTTAGCCAAACCGGACTTGATACCCGCCTGGCGCGCAGGGTTCTGGCCTACGCCAGCAGCCAGCACTTGACCGAGGATGACCTCGCCCACCGCGTCGACCGGCAGCCCGCTGCGTTCGAGCAGGCTCTTGATCACAATGCTTCCCAACTCGGTCGCGGGCACTTTGGCCAAAGAGCCACCAAATTTTCCAACTGCAGTTCGGGCTGCAGCAACGATCACGATATCTTCCATCAGGTGTCTCCTTCTTGATAAATCGAAAACTCAGGCCTTCGCCTGTACATAGCGCCCTGGAGCCGCCTCTATGGCCTTGTACTTCCCTTTGCCATAGGTCTTGGGGGCAGCAATTTGCTTGCCAGCATGGCTTTTGAGCCAGTGGGACCAGTCGGTCCACCAGCTACCGGCATGCTCGGTGGCCCCTTCCAGCCACTGCGCATGCGTTTTGGGCAATTTGCCGTCAGCGCGGATCCAGTGGCTGCGTTTGTTTTTGGAGGGTGGATTGATCACACCCGCAATGTGGCCGGAAGCGCCTTGCACAAAGCGCTTTTTGCCCAGTAACAGCTGGGTGGACGCATACGCGCCGCCGATCGGCACGATATGGTCTTCCCGCGAGCCGTAGATGTAGACCGGAATATCGAGTGCGCTCAAGTCCAGCTTCTCGCCGCACACGGTGAGCTTGCCCGGCTTTTTGAGGTTGTTTTCCAGGTAGGTATTGCGCAGGTACCAGGCGTAATACGGGCCGGGCAGATTGGTGCTGTCGCTGTTCCAGTACAACAAATCAAAGGGCGGTGGTGTCTCGCCCTTGAGGTAGTTGCCCACCACGTAGTTCCACACCAGGTCGTTCGGGCGCAAGAAACTGAAGGTGCTGGCCAGGTCTTGGCCCTTCATCAGGCCGCCCTTGCCCAGCTCGGCCTCGCGGAACTTGACCATGGCCTCATCGATGAACACATCGAGAATCCCGGTGTCTGAAAAATCGAGGAAGGTGGTGAGGAAAGTCGCGCTGTCCACCGGCTTTTCGCCCCGTGCAGCCAACACGCCGAGCGCGGTACCCAGCATGGTGCCCCCGACGCAAAAGCCCAGCGCATTGATGGTGGGCGAGCCGCTGATGTCGCGGGTCACGCCAATCGCGCGGATTACCGCGTGCTCGATGTAGTCGTCCCAGGTCTTGTTGGCCAAGGTTTCATCAGGATTGCGCCAGCTCACCACAAAGGTGCGGTGACCTTGCTCCACAGAGTAACGGATCAGCGAGTTATCCGGCTGCAAGTCGAGGATGTAAAACTTGTTGATGCACGGCGGCACCAGCAGAAACGGCTTTTCATAGACCTTGGCGGTGAGCGGCTTGTATTCGATGAGCTGGAACAGCTCGTTTTCGAACACCACCGCACCTTCGGTGGTCGCCACGTTTTTGCCCACTTCAAACAGACTCTCGTCGGTCATCGAGACATGGCCTTGCTGCAAGTCGTGCACCAGGTTTTTGACGCCCTTGGCAATGCTCTCGCCCTTGGTTTCAATGGCTTTTTTCTGGGCCTCGGCATTGAAAGCCAAATAGTTGCTCGGGGAAGCGGCGGCCATCCACTGCTCTACCGCGAAGCGGATGCGGTTTTTGGTTTTACTGTCTGTCTCGACTGCCTCGGCCAAGCCCATCATGGTGCGGGCATTGAGGAGATAAGCCGCTGCAGCATAGGCCGCTACAGGGTTGTCACCCCATGCGGGCGCCGCAAACCGGCGGTCCGGCAGGGGCGGCGTGTGGCCCATGCCCTGACTGAAGAGCTTAATGGCCTCTTCCACATAAGACTTTTGCAAGGCTTGCAAACGGTCCTGGGAAAACTTGATGTCCGGCACCGCCTCGCCCATGGCCGGAAAACCTGCCCCGGCGACACCTGCGTCCAGCCCTTTGAAGGACTCCAGCGCTTTGGCAAAGCTTTGGGTCAATGCCTGTTGGAACTGCTCGGCCGCTTGGGCCATAAAGTCAGAGGAGGGTTGCGTCACGCCATCACCTTCAAAATTAGTGGGTCTAGTCTAACGTGCAAGTATGGCAGTCTTAAGCTGCGATATCCTGACACACCGCACCCTCCGAAACCCTTATGTACATCGTCCCCATCGCTTGGATTTACGTGGCGCTCATGATGAGCGTTGCCGAGGCCAC
>JAIXVK010000116.1 GCA_027483085.1 Comamonadaceae bacterium
CCCGAGCGGGCCGGCAGGCCGATGTTCATCATGTTGGGGCCCACGGCTTTCTCGCCGGTGTAAGGGTAGAGGCCTTGCTCAAAAATTGAGCACATCAGGACCCGGTCATCCCCCCGGAAAATGTCTTCGCTCCCGTTGCCGTGGTGTACGTCAAAGTCCACCAGGGCCACCCGCTCCAGACCATGCACATCGAGTGCGTGGCGGATTCCCACCGCCACATTGTTAAAAAAGCAAAAGCCCATGGCGGCGGAGCGCTCGGCATGGTGGCCCGGCGGGCGCACATTGCAAAAGGCGCTGGGCACCTGCCCCCCGAGCACCAGATCGGTCGCTTGCACCGCTGCGCCGGCAGCCCGCAAAGCGGCACGCACGGTGTAGGGGTTCATGTCGGTATCGGGGTCGACCTTGTGGTAACCGTGCGTGGGTGAGGCGTCGATCAGCTCATTGACATAGTTGGAGGCATGCGCCCGGCCGAGCTGGGCGAGCGTGGCCAGGGGCGCCTCGTAGGTGTTCATGTAATCCAGCAGGCCACGGATCAGCAACATGTCTTGAATGGCGCCCAAGCGCTCGGGGCATTCAGGGTGGTCGGGTCCCATCTCGTGGCGGGCGCAATCCGGGTGGGATATGAAGGCGGGCAGCATCGTGTCTCCTGCGGGTATGTTTTGCACAGTCTAGGCACCCAAGCTGACACCAGTCTTGATGTGGCGCAATAGGCGTGGGCCCTGGGGGACATCCCCGCAGTCTCTGGGGGTTCGAGCCGCTGCTGGCGCTATTGATACCATCGCGGCACTCATGAATTCCAAGTCCCACCCATCAGGCCCCGTGGCCGCGTTGTCCCGCTATGTGGCCGCCAGCTCTTTTGTGCTGGTCGGGCTGATCTGTTTGACGGTGCTGGTCTATGGCATGTTGCCCGGCCTGTTGGCGGTCTGCCTCGGGTTCATGGTGGCGCAGGCCCTGAGCACCAGCCAGCGCTTGGGGCGGTGGCGTCCCGGCCCGTTTGCTGCGGCTGGATGGGTCATTGTGGTGCCCCTGCTCTTGTTTGCGGTGGTGTTGTCGAATGCCAAAGGCATGGTGATCGGAGCCGGCGGCCAATATGCCGCTTTGCTGCACCACCTTGCCGGCACGGTGCTGGAGATCCGGCAAAAACTGCCGCCCGATCTCGCGGCCCATCTGCCCGATGGCCTGGCGGCTGCCCAGGCGTGGCTGGCGGCGTATTTGCAGAGCCAGGCACGGGCTATCACCGGTTTTGGTTCCGCAGGTCTTCAGGGGCTGTTGCTGGCGTATGTCGGGCTGGTGATCGGTGCCTTGATCGTGGGCACCCCCGGCGTGCCTCACCCTGCACCTTTGCGGGCGGCAGCGCGCACCCGGGCGCGGCACTTTATCGGGGCGTTCCGCCAGATTGTGGTGGCGCAGTTCTGGATCGCGTCGTTCAATGCCGTTTGCACCGCCTTGTTTTTGTTCGGTGCGCTGCCCTTGTTTGAGGTTCAGGTGCCGTATTCGGGCATGTTGGTGGCCTTGACCTTTTTTGCAGGCTTGGTGCCGATTGTGGGCAACCTGCTGTGCAATGGTGTCTTGACCCTGGCGGGCATGTCGGTCGCACCCATGGTGGGCTTGGCCTGCCTGATTTTTTTGATCGCGATCCACAAGTTTGAATACGTCATCAACGCCAAGGTCGTGGGCAAGCGCACCGGCACTACCGCCTGGGAGCTGCTGACCGTGATGTTTGTGGGCGAGGCGATTTTCGGGGTGGCAGGCTTGGTGGCTGCATCGCTGTACTACGCGTATATCAAGCGCGAGCTGCTGGAAGTCGGGCTGGTGTAGTCTCCCAGGCTTTGCGAAAGGCCACAAACTCCTGCAGCGGCATCGGCTTGGCCACGATGTAGCCCTGCACCTCATCGCACCCGGCACGCTGGATCGCCTGAAGCTGTTCCGGTGTTTCTACCCCTTCGCACACCGTGCGCATGCCCAGTGTTTGCGCCAGCCCTGTGATCATGTGGACGACGGCCTCGGCGTCTTTCTTTTCGACCAGCTCGATCACAAATGCGCGGTCAATTTTCAAGGTGTCAAACGGGAAGCTGCGCAGGTACGACAGGGACGAGTAGCCGGTACCAAAGTCGTCCATCGCCAGTTTTACGCCGGTTTTTTTGAGGGTGTGCAGCATGGCCAAGGCCTGGTCGGCACTGTCCAGGAACACGGATTCTGTGAGCTCCAGCTCCAGTTGGGTCGGGTCGACCCGGAACTCTGCGATGGCATCTTGCAATACCGCCACAAAGTTTTCATCCCGCAGTTGAATCGATGACACATTGACCGACACCGTGAGCCCCCTGAGCGCGCTGGCGTGCATGCGACAGGCCTCCAACAGGGCCCAGCTGCCGAGCGCAGTGATCATGCCGCTTTGCTCAGCGATCGGGATGAACTCGCCCGGGCTGATCCAGCCCAGCACCGGGTGCCGCCAGCGCATCAGGGTTTCTGCCCCCACGATGGCCCGTGTGCGAAGGCATACCTTGGGTTGCCAGTAGAGCTGCAGCTCTTGCCGGTGCAAGGCTTGCCGCAGGCTGTGCTCAAGGGTGGCGCGGCGCTGGTTGATCGCCCCGAGCTCCGGGGTGTAGGCCACGCATTGGCTGCGACCTGCATCTTTGGCCGCATACAGCGCAATATCGGCCTGGGCCATCAGCTCGTCCAGGGTGGTGGGCTCGCCGTGGCTGACGGTCAAGCCCACACTGCCGCCCACGGTCAGGCGGCGCACCGCGAGGTTCAAGGGTTCTTGCAGCAGGTTCACAAGCCGCCGGCCTACTGCCGGTGCTTGCTCGATGTCCTCAGGGGTCCACAGGACCACCGCAAACTCATCGCCGCCCAAGCGCGCCACCATGGCGTCGGGCGGCAATTGCTGCTGCAATCGTTGGGCGATCAGGCGCAGCACCTCGTCCCCTGCGCTGTGGCCATGGCGGTCATTGATGGCTTTGAATCGGTCCAAATCGATCGCCAAGAGGGCCAAAGGCTGCTGACCCGCCACCCGCTGCGCCAGCGACTCGCGCAGTTTGAAGCGGTTGGTCAGCCCGGTCAGGGAGTCGGTGTGGGCGAGTTGGCGCAACAGGTTGGTGCTTTGCACTTTCTCGGTCACATCAGATACCACGCCACGCCAACCGGAGAGTTGGCCTTGCTCGTCCAGCAGCGCTTTGCCGTTGATCTGGATGTAGCGCTTGCCTGCCGCGCTGTCAAAAGAGAGCGGCAACTCCTTGAACGGCTTGCCGCTGGCCAATGCCTCTGAGAGCGCCACAGCCCCATCCGCATCCATCGGCACAAAAACACCCATCCAAGTGGTGCCCGCGACTTGCTCTTCGCGCAGCTGCAGCAATTCGCACAGCTTGGGGGAGATGTGCACCAGCCGGCCTGCTGCATCGGTTTCCCAAAGGGCATCGCCAGCGTTTTGCTCAAAGTCGGAGAGCAGCACCGAAATCATTTGTTCTTGGCGTTGCGATTGGCTCTCTGCATTCATGAGCGCCGCAGACTTGCGCCAGGCAGACAAGGCGCCGAGCGTAACTAGCGGCGCGTAAACACTGATAAAGGCGGCCACCGCGGAATACACAGGGCGATTTCCGCTCAGCAAGGCAACCAGGGTGGATGCACTGAACACCGCCACATAGGCCATGCTGGCCAGCGGCAAGGGGTTCAGCACAAAACCGCCGGCGCCGATCATCCCCGTCAGCAGGGTGGCGATGATCAGTTGTTGGCTGTCACTGGCGCCGGGGAACCAGAACAGCGGAATGAAAGCCCACACACCGCTCAGCAGCATGGCGTGCAGCGTGGCTTTGTGGAGGGTGCCGGGCGAGGCGTGGGTGAACTGCCGGCCCAAGCTCGCGCGCCAGCTGCGCAAGGCAAACAAACACACCGTCAGGATGCCAGCAAACCAGAGCAGCAGTTCCCAGCCGATATCCGGTGCAAAGGCCCACAAAATCAGGCCGGCACTGCCGATATTGGCCAGCATGGTTTCGGGCGTCAGCCGCACCACCGCCGACACGTGGGCTGCGCGCAGCTTGCCCGCCTGCGGCGTAGTGGCGCTGTACATGTCCACCAAGCCGGCGCGAAAACCGGTGCCTGGTAGGGAGGCGGAGCCTTTCAGGGGGGTGGGCACAGGATCAGACAGATGGCGCAGATAAGGTGATGCACATCCTACACCGGAGGGCGTTTTTTAGAGTCTGAAAAAAAGCCCGGTACTTTGCAGTCACCGGGCTTCTCATGCAGCGCTGACGTATCAGGCGAACACGCCTGCCGTGTCCTGCATGCGGGCTGACACTTCACCCAGGTGGTGCAGGGTGTCGCCGAAGCTCATTTCCAGTTCGGTGAGCTTGCGGAAGTAGTGGCTCACGATGTACTCATCCGTCACGCCAATGCCGCCGTGCAGCTGCACCGCCTGCTGGCTGATGAAGCGCATGCTGGTGCCCAGCTGGTACTTGGCGCGGGCCATGGCCGCACGGCGCTCCGGCGCGGGGGCATTGAGTTTGAGGCTGGCGTAGTAGCTCATGGAGCGGGCCAGTTCCAGCTGCATCTTCATGTCGGCCATGCGGTGGCGCAGTGCCTGGAAGCTGCTGATCGCCACACCAAACTGCTTGCGGGTGTTCATGTACTCGGCGGTGATGTCCAGGGTCTTGTCCATCACACCCACGGCCTCTGCGCAGGTGGCTGCAATGCCGATGTCCACCGCGTGCTCCAGAGCTGCTTGACCTTGGGTGGTAATCAAAGTGGCTGGGGCGTTTTTGAAGGCGACTTCTGCTGCGCGGCCACCGCCCTGGGTGTTGTAGCCCCGGGTGCTGACGCCCGCAGATTCGCGCTCCACCAAAAACAGGCCCATCACGCTGTTGACCTTGGCGGAGACGATGTACGCATTGGCTTTGTCGCCGGCAGCCACTATGCTTTTTGTAGCGTTCAGCACATAGCCACCGGGAGCCTGGTGCGCTTTTCCTGTAATGGCGTCTAGGGCGTAGCGGCTGCCGCGCTCTTGGTAGGCCAGGGTCACCAGCTTTTCGCCGCTGGCTAAACCGGGCAGCCACGCAGCGCGGGTGGCGGCATCCGC
>JAIXVK010000461.1 GCA_027483085.1 Comamonadaceae bacterium
ATGGGGGTGGGCATGGTGTTCGGTCAGGTGCAGCCACAGCCCGAGGCCCATGAGCGCAGCCGCTACTGCGAGCTGCCAGGTCAGCGGCTCGCCATAGGCCAAGCCCAGCGCCGCGCCAAAGAAAGGCGCCAGCGAAAAATACGCACCGGTGCGCGCCGTGCCCAGCTCCCGCAGGCCCACCACAAACAGAACCAGGCTCACGCCATAGGCCAGGAGGCCCACCAGCATGGCGCCGCCCAAGGCGGGGAGCGCCGGCAACGCGTTGCCCAGCAAGAGCGCGAGCAGCAAATTCACACTGCCCGCCACCAAACCTTTGACGCAGGCAATCCAGCTCGCATCGTGCAGCGACACCTTGCGCGTGAGGTTGTTGTCCAGCGCCCAGGCCAGGCAGGCACCCAGAATGCACAGAGCCGGCCACGCACCCGCAAACCCGGGCTGCGAGGGCCAGCTCAGCACCAGCGCGCCGGCGGCAATGGCGGCCATGCCGAGTGCAATGCGCCGATCCACGTTTTCGCGGAAAGCCACCCACGCCAGCACGGCGGTGAACACACCTTCGGCATTAAGCAATAAAGACGCGCCGGAGGCCGGCATGCCGCTTAAGCCCACCATCAGCAACACCGGGCCCACCACGCCCCCGCTGGCAATCGCACCCAGCAGCCAGCGCCACTCGCCGGGGGCGAGCTGCACCGGTGCCGCACCACTGAGCCTGCGAAACAGGCCCAAGCCCAGCCCGGAGCCCAGGTAGAGCAAGCCCGCCAGCATCCAGGGCTGCACATCGCCCATCAGCCATTTGGCCAGCGGCGTGCCGGCCCCGAAGAGCAGAGCCGCCAGCAAGGCGGCGCTGATGCCACGGGGGGTGAGGCGGTGCAGTAGAAGCTTCATGGGACTTATCGGTCGGCTTCGAGGCGAGTGACGATGTACTTGCCGCCCTCCAGGACGGCATCGAAGCGGATTTTGTCACCCGCCTTGGCGTTCTCCAGCAAGGCCGCGTCCTTGACGCCAAACACCATGGTCATAGGCGGCATCTCGATGGAGGGAATGTCGCCATGCTTGATGGTGATCTTGGCCGCCGCCTTGTCGACCTTGCGGATCTCGCCCTGGGCCAGGCCGGTGGCGGCCTGAGCCCAGACGGAAGTGGCGTACACCAGCGCGGCAAGGGTGATTCCGGCCCGGTGTGCAAACTGAGAGAAAGTCATGGTGCAGTCCTTTCAGCGGTAGCTCTGGAACACGGTGCTGCTGCCATTCGCGGCCACCAGCAGCACATCGAACGGGTCTTTGCGGCCCTTGTAGATCGCATCGTCCATGCCCGGAGAGCCTATGGGCATGCCGGGCACTGACAGGCCCAGCGCCTTCGGCTTCTCGCGCAGCAAGCGTTGAATGTCTTTGGCCGGCACATGGCCTTCAATGGCATAGCCACCGACCACGCCGGTGTGGCAGGAGCCCAAGTTCTGCGGCATGCCGAGCGCTGCGCGCTTGGCCTCGTTGCCAGTGTCGTACACCCGCACGGCAAAGCCGGCTTGCTCCAGGTGTTTCACCCAGTCTTTGCAGCAGCCGCAGTTAGGGTCCTTCCAGACCTCCATGGGGGTTGCCGGTGGCTTGGCGGCCCAAGCAGGAGCGGCTAACAGGGCGCCAAGTGACGCGAGCACGGTTCGGCGGGTGTGCATCATTTGCCGGCCCCCACTTTCACAGCGCCTTTCATGCCGGCCTCGTAATGACCGGGGTGCAGGCAGGCAAAGTTCACAGTGCCCGCTTTGGTGAACTGCCAGATCACTTCGCCCGTTTTGCCGGGCGCCACGCTGGCAATGTTGGGTTCGTCGTGTTCCATTTCCGGGAACTTCTTCATCATTTCGTAATGCTCTTTCAGGTCCTTCTCGGTACCGAGGTTGAACTCGTGTTTGACTTGCCCGGAGTTTTTGACGACAAAGCGCACCGTCTCGCCTTTGCGCACGGTCACGGTGGAGGGCGTGAAGCGCATGTTGTCGGTCATATCGATTTGCACCGTGCGGCTCACCTTGGCGGCGACACCGGGCTTGCCGATGGCCTCGGTACCGTGGCCTCCAGCATGGCTTCCAGCAGCAAAAGTGCCGGTAGCGCTCGCCAATACTGCGCAAGCAGCTATGAATTTGATAGTATTTTGCATGATGTTTACTCGTTGCTTGAAGTGAAAAAGGCTCAGTGGTTCATGGTGCCCATGGGCTTGCGCACCTGGACCTGGGTGTCGTGGTGGGGCGGCTGGGCCAGCGGCATGCTGCCCTTGCCTTCGGCCTGAAAGCGTGCGGGCTCGGGTAATGCGCCGGTCCACTCAAAGGCGCGGGTGCCGGGGGGCTGCTGGTACCAGCCCGGGTCTTTGTAATCCCCCGGCTTCTGGTCTTTGCGCACCTTGAGGATGCTGAACATGCCGCCCATCTCCACCCCGCCATAAGGGCCGCTGCCCGTCATCATGGGGGCGGTGTTGTCGGGCAGGGCCATTTCCATTTCGCCCATGTCGGCCATGCCGCGCTCGCCCATCACCATGTAGTCAGGCATGGCCTTTTGTAGTTGTCCCACCAGCCCTCGGTGATCCACGCCGATCATGGTGGGCACGTTGTGGCCCATGGCGTTCATGGTGTGGTGGCTCTTGTGGCAGTGGAAGGCCCAGTCGCCTTCCTCGTCGGCCAAAAACTCAAACTGCCGCATCTGCCCCACCGCGATGTCGGTGGTGATTTCGGGCACCCGCGCGGCCAGCGGCCAGGGCCCGCCGTCGCTGCCGGTCACCATGAATTCATGGCCGTGCAGATGGATCGGGTGGTTGGTCATGGTGAGGTTGCCCACGCGGATGCGCACCTTGTCCATCTTGCGCACGTTGAGCGTGTCGATGCCGGGGAATATGCGGCTGTTCCAGCTCCAGAGGTTGAAGTCCAGCATGGTCATGATTTTGGGGGTCATGCTGCCGGGGTCAATGTCGTAGGCATTGAGCAGAAAGCAGAAGTCGCGGTCCACCTCGCTGATGAGCGGGTTTTTGGTTTTGGGGTGGGTGACCCAGAAGCCCATCATGCCCATGGCCATCTGCGTCATCTCGTCCGCATGCGGGTGGTACATAAAGGTGCCGGGGCGGCGCGCCACAAACTCGTACACAAAGGTCTTGCCCGCCGGAATGGGCGCCTGGTTCAGGCCCGACACGCCGTCCATGCCGTTGGGCAGGCGCTGGCCGTGCCAGTGCACGCTGGTGTGCTCGGGCAGCTTGTTGGTTACAAACACGCGCACGCGGTCGCCCTCCACCACCTCGATGGTGGGGCCGGGGCTCTGGCCGTTGTAGCCCCACATATTGGCTTTGAAGCAGGGCGCCATTTCGCGCACGACCGGCTCTGCCACCAAGTGGAATTCCTTCACGCCCTGGTTCATGCGCCAGGGCAGGGTCCAGCCGTTGAGAGTGACCACCGGGTTGTAGGGCCGGCCGGTGCCGGGCACCAGGGGCGGCATGGTGGCGGGCGATGTTTGCAGCACCGGCTCGGGCAGGGCGGCCATGGCCACCCGGCTCACCGAGGCGGCGGCTACCGCGCCCATGGCGGTCGCGGCTGCACCGTTGAAAAAGTTACGTCGGTTCATACAGATCCTTGAATGGGGGCGGGGCGCTCAATGCGCCGCTTTGGCTTCGGGCCCGGCTGCGGCGCCGGTGCGGGCAGGGGCACTGCCTTCGGGTGACACACCGGCCAGCACCGCCTGCACATCGGCAAACGCCAGCCAGTAGTCGCGCAGCGCTTCCGCAGCGGCCAGACCGCTGAGCGTGCGGGTGCGGCTGTCGGCCATGACCTCAAACACGCTGGTCAGCATGCCGTTGTAGCGCAGGGTCAGCTCGTCGTGGATGAACTGGCGCAGCGGCACCACTTCGGTTTGCAGGTGGTGGGCCATGTCCCATTGGGTGCGCAGGTTGTAGGCGGCTTCACGCGCCTCGCTGCGTACCAGCACCGCTTGCACGCGCACCTTGGCCGCGTCGCCCAAGGCATCCCAACGCTCGTCAATGCTGGACGGCACGGTGCTGGCTTGCTTGCGCTGCCAGCTCAGGCGCTCGGCTTGCAGGCTGCTGCGGGCGGCTAGGGCGCGGGCTTCCAGATCGGTGGTGTCTGTGGGGCTGGCGGGTAATGAGGGCAGGGAGGTCGCCAGGGTAAAGCCGGTTTGCGCACCCCACAGGCCCAGCACCCGGATGAGCTGTTCGCGCGCGGCAAATGCCGCTTGCTCGCCCCGCGCCAGCGCCACCGCCGCCTCAGACAGCGTGGCTTGGCTTTGGGCTTGGGTCAGGCGGCTCACATTGCCGGCGCGCACCATGCGGCGGGTGAGTTCGTCAGCCGTCTCAGCGGTGGTCTTGGCCTCGCGCAGCAGTTGGGCGCTGCGTTCTGCGGCCACCGCGTTCACCCACGCCTTGTAGGCGCGCAGGGCCAGGCGGGTGGCCTCGTCGCGGGCGCGCAGCCGGGCCGGAAACCCAGTGCTTTGCATGTCGGTGATGTTGCTGCCCTCCGCCCCCAGCGCCATTTGCAATTCGGGGTTGTGGAGCAGGGCGATGCGCATGGCAGTCGGTCCATCCAGCGGGGCTTGGAGCAGCGTGGTCAGCTCATCGGTGCCGGCAAAGGTCGGGCTGGCGATGCGCAATGGCGCGCCTACCGGGCCCAGCAGGGCGCTCAGGCGGCTTTGCACTTCGGTTTGCAGGCCTTGTACGCCACCATCCAGTGGCGCAGCGTGAGCTTGGGTGAACAGCAACGCCAGGGCCAAAGGCAGCGCGCGCAGCGGCTGGTACATGCGGGTCATGGCTGCTCCTTCGGTTTGGCGGCGCGGGCTTTTTCCCACTGCAGCAGGTCGATATGGCCACGCGGAAACTGGCCGACCGCCTTATTGGCGGCCTTCCAATCGCCGCTGCCTTCTTCGACGCCCTTGGGCAGGTCGGCAAATACCGAGCGGTAGGGCAGCGCGGGCACGGGGCTGGCGGCGTTACTGGCTTGCAGC